>NZCC01000029.1 GCA_002688175.1 Chromatiales bacterium | reverse complement strand
CAAAAATGACGATCAGGCAACACTCAGAAGTCCGGTAGCTGCGCTGAGAGGCAGGCCATTGCTGCTTGATCGGGTTATCACACAGTCTGGGTCAGTAGCCGACTATTTGCCGCGAGAAAGCGAAATGGCCGCTATCAGCAGGTTTCCAGCCCCTCAGAGAAAGACCCGAGTAAACAGGTCCGGGAAATATAAGCTTGGGAAATAGTTAGGAAATACCGGTAATTGTGCTAAAGCCAGCTCATCACAGCTCTAATCCGGACCAGCTAACGCACAGATTATTAAGGAAACTCCGGGTGGCGCTGGGGGCACCACCCGGAGGTTTAATCAACCGGTTTGGGGGAACCGGCTATTAGTTGCCCACCGAGGAGCGGTGGGACATGTTGTCTTCAAAGGACATAATGTTTGAACCTGCCCAGGCTAAAAAGTTCAACCGGATTTATGGCGGCCGGCATTTAGTGTGCTTCGTCCCAGTTCTTGCCGATACCGGCATCTACTTTCAGTGGCACCCGCAGGTTAGCTGCATCGCACATCAGTTCGGTGACCCGGTTGCGAACCTCCTCGGCATGGTCCTGGTGGACCTCAAGAACGAGTTCATCGTGAACCTGCATGATCAGGCGGGCATCGGTCTTGCTATCCGTCAGCCAGCCATCGACCGTAATCATGGCATGCTTGATGATATCTGCTGCGGTGCCCTGCATCGGCGCATTAATTGCGCTGCGTTCGGCGTACTGGCGTCTTTGCGCCTGGCGCGCATCAATGTCCGGCAGGTACAGGCGCCGGCCGAGTACGGTTTCAACAAAACCGGTCTCACGTGCGCTCTCACGTGTTGAGTCCATGTAATTTTTAACACCGGGATAGCGGCTAAAATAAAGATCTACATATTCCTGTGCCTGGATCCGGTTGATGCCAAGCTGACGGCCGAGTCCGAAGGCGGACATGCCGTATATCAGGCCGAAATTGATTGCCTTGGCGGAACGTCGCTGGTCCGTCGTGACTGCATCGAGAGGAACATCGAAGACTTCAGCCGCGGTAGCCTGGTGGATGTCACGGTCTTCGGCAAAGGCTGTCAGCAGGCCTTCGTCTTGCGATATATGCGCCATGATGCGCAATTCGATCTGCGAGTAATCGGCTGCGAGCAACACATAATTTTCCGGAGCGATGAAGGCCTGCCGAATCCGACGACCTTCCTCTTTGCGAATCGGGATATTTTGCAGGTTCGGATCGGATGATGACAAGCGCCCCGTTGCCGCGACGGCCTGATGATAGGAGGTGTGAATACGCCCGGTACGGGAAGCGATTTGCAGCGGTAGTTTATCGGTATAGGTCGATTTGAGTTTGCTCAGGCTGCGGTAGTCGAGAATGAGTTGCGGCAACTCATATTCTTCGGCCAGTTCACTCAATACATCCTCGGCCGTTGAGGGTTGACCTTTCGGTGTCTTGCGTATGATCGGCAGTTCGAGTTCATCGAACAGGACTTGCTGGAGTTGTTTTGGTGAACCCAGATTGAATGGGTGGCCGGCTGCCTGGTGGACCCGGGCTTCAACCGTAATCATCTGGGTAGCAAATTCTGTACTCAGTTGGCCCAGTAGTTTTTTGTCGACGAGTACGCCGTTCGCTTCCGTACGCATGAGTACTGCCAGAAGGGGTTGCTCCAGATCCGTGTAGACCTTTTCCAGCTCACCGGTTGCGGCAATCTGTGGCCACAGTGTTTCATGCAGGCGCAAGGTAATATCGGCATCTTCGGCGGCATACGGCGCGGCAGTTTCGATGGGGACTTCATCGAATCGCAACTGCTTGACACCTTTTCCGGCGACATCGGTGAAGCTGATCGTTTCCAGACCAAGATATTTTCGTGCTACCGAATCGAGGTCATGGCGGGTTGCCGTGCTGTTCAGTACATACGATTCGAGCATTGAATCGAACTGCATGCCGGCCAGTTCAATGCCGTAATTACTCAGTATGTGAGCATCATATTTCAGATGGTGACCGACTTTGGCCTGTGCCGGATCTTCCAGCCAGGGCCGCAATTGCTCAAGAACCTCATCGCGGTTGAGCTGTTGCGGAGCGCCGGGGTAACTGTGTGCCACTGGTAAATAAACTGCCTCGCCTTCGGCAATAGCCAAAGACAGGCCGACCAGTTCAGCTTCCATGTAGTTAATGCTGGTTGTCTCTGTGTCAAAACCAACGAGTTCGGCCCGGGTAATTTTCTGCAGCCAGTCGGTCAGCTGTTTATTATTCCAGATGACCTCATAGCCTGATTTTTGGGTTGGCTGGTCATAGCTCTGTTCATCCGGTAAATCTGCCGGCATGTCGAGCAGGCGGCGTAATTCTAGTTGCTCATACATGCTGCGCAGTTTTTCGAGGTCCGGCAGCGTTGATTGTAATGAGGCTGCGTCAGCCTCAAGTTCAACATCAGTCTTGATCGTGGCGAGATCTCTGGACAGCAGCAGCATGTCCCGGTGCTCGTCGATACGTTGCGCCAGACCTTTGGCTCCGCGTATCGACAGCCCGGCTATCACTTCGATGTTATTGAGTATGTCATCGACATGTTCAAAGTGTTCCAGCAGGGCAACCGCAGTTTTGGGGCCGACTTTCGGTACCCCGGGAATGTTGTCGGAGCTGTCGCCGACCAGTGCCAGGTAGTCGATAATCTGCTCGGCGCGCACCCCGAAGCGTTCTACAACACCCTGCGTATCGGTCTTCCTGGGTGAGCGGTTGGGGCCGCGTGGCATCGTGTCGAGCAGGGTGACATCTGCTGAGACAAGCTGAGCCATATCCTTGTCACCGGTCACGATCATGACCTGCATCCCGGCGGCGGTGGCGTTGCGCGTCAGTGTTCCGATTACGTCATCGGCCTCGACATCACCGATACGCAGTAGCGGCCATCCGTTTGCGGCGATAGCTTCGAGCAGTGGATCGACCTGTGCCCTGAGGTCATCCGGCATCGGCGGGCGGTTGGCTTTGTAATCTTTGTATAGATCGTTACGGAATGTTTTACCGGGGGCGTCAAAAATAACTGCAAAGTACTGCGGCGATTCATCCCGGACCAGTTTGTTCAGCATGGCCAGAACACCATGGATAGCGCCGGTAGGTTGTCCGGATGAGTTTTCCAGTTCAGGTAGTGCGTGGAATGCCCGGTACAGGTAAGAGGAACCGTCGACAAGTATCAGTCGGTCCGTATCGACTGCTGCTGTGGTCATGGTGACTGTACGGCTGACGGGTCGGACTCTTCAGTGTCTTCAGTGTTTTGGGATTCTGCGGGCACAGCTACTGCTTCCTCATCCGGAAAATACAGGTCATCTTTTAATCCGCACGCGGTGATGAGCAAGGCGACCACAAGTGCCAGCATGAGACGCCGGGTATGCAGCTTATTCATCGTCATCCAGATCTTCGCCGACTCGTCGGTAAGCATCTCGAAAACTGATGCCTTCCTCGAGTACGAGGCGGTTGGCACGACCGGCAGCATAGATTGATTCATCGAGTTCGATGTTGTCGGCATCAAATGATACGCCACTGATCAGGTGTTCCATGATCTCGCAGGATTCTATCGTCAGGTCGATAGATCTGAACAGCGGGGGCTTGATGCGTTGCAGGTCACGCTGATAACCCGAGCTCAGTTTGGCCGGAAT
The DNA here is from genome assembly GCA_002688175.1 of Chromatiales bacterium. Taxonomy (GTDB): domain Bacteria; phylum Pseudomonadota; class Gammaproteobacteria; order Steroidobacterales; genus SMWD01. Next base: position 26,204 of record NZCC01000029.1, on the reverse strand, counting down.
ATTCATGATTTCAATCAATGCCGCCTGCAATGTTGCTGTAGCACCGCGAACGAGTTCGAGCACATCCGGATTGCGTTTCTGCGGCATGATCGACGAACCCGTCGTCATTGAATCGGGAAGTGTGATGAAGGCAAATTCCTGCGTATAGAACAACATCAGGTCGGCCGCCAATCGACCAAGATCCTGCATCAACAGACACAGTTCGAAAACCAGTCCGGCCTCGGCCTTGCCTCTGGATAACTGCACGGCCGTGACCGGTTCATGCACACATTCGAAGCCGAGTTCTTCACTCGTTGCTTCACGGTCTATCGGCAGGCCCGGTACGCCGTAACCAGCGGCGCTGCCCAGGGGATTCTTTGAAAGTCTGCGGCGGCTGGCCGCGATACCGGTAGCATCATCGCGGAGTTCCGCTGCAAACCCGCCGGCCCACAGTGTGACCGAACTCGGCATCGCCTGTTGCATATGGGTATAACCGGGCAGCGTCGTGTCAGCCTCGCGTTCAGCCAGTGCATCCAGCGCATAAGCAACGTCATCGGCCAGTGTCTCAAGTCCGTCTGCGGCGTCGAGCAGGTACAGGCGCAGTGCGGCGAGTACCTGGTCATTACGCGAACGGCCGAGATGGATACGCTTGCCGGCCTCGCCGATATTTGCCGTCAGTCGTGATTCGAGTGCGGTGTGTACATCCTCGTCTTCGAGATCGATCTTCCATTTGCCGTCAGCGAATGACTCTGCCAGTTCTTCCAGGCCGCTTACGATGTTATCGAGGTCTTCGTCGGACAATAATGACTGCTGATTTAGCATCATTGCATGCGCGATTGATGCGCGCACATCGTAATCGACAAGACGGCCATCGAGTAAATGATCTTCGCCGGTTGTGTAACGCAGGATCTGGCTGTCGAGTTGCTGCCCTTTGTCCCAAAGTCTTTTCATGGGTTTACTCCCGGCGCCTGTTCTTCGGCCGACAGCGTGTTGATATTCTGCACGACGAGCGTGCCATTGCCTTCGTTGGTAAAAACCTCAAGTAACAGGCTATCAGACAGTTTGTAGGAAATGACATGGACACGACCGACACCGCCGTTGAGAGCAGCTTCTATCGCAGTTGCCTTCGGTAACATGCCTTCGGCAAGTGAGCCATTCTCACGCAACTGCTGCAGTCCCGGCAGATCGATATATGAAATTAGCGAATCAGGATCATTGCGGTCGGTGAGAATGCCCGGAGCACCGGTGATCAGGACCATTTTTTCCGTCCCGAGGGCAGCGGCCACTGCGGCAGCAACGGTATCGGCATTAATGTTTAGCAGGGTGCCCGATTCATCGGCCGATAACGGACTGATAACCGGAACCAGGCCACTTTCCAGTTGAGTGCGCAGCACATCTGCGTCAACTGAATCGATATCACCGACAAAACCGTAATCGACCGGCCCCGTGTCGTGTCCCTTAATAGTGACGGGCGGTCGCTTGTGTGCCTTGATCAGACCTGCATCAACTCCACTGATGCCAACGGCAGGCAGATCCAGGTCCCTGCATACGGCGAGTATCCGGGTATTAATTTGTCCGTTCAGTACCATTGCGGCCACTTCAAGTGACTGTTCGTCGGTAACCCGTCGTCCCTCGATGAACTGAGTGGTCAGACCCAGGTTGTTCGCAAGTTCCGTTGATTGGGGGCCGCCTCCATGGACGAGTACGATGCGCATACCAACCTGGTGCAGGATTGCAATCTGTTCTATCAGTGCCCGTGTCGATTCAACGGTGGCAAATATTTCGCCCCCCGCCTTGATCACAAAGGTTTTGTGTTTGAACATCCTGATATACGGCGCAGCATGTTTTAATGCTGCTACGACGATGTCTCTGTTTTCATTGTCTTGCATGAGTCTGTTCCCGTGGCGAGGTTACGTGCTGGCCAGTATCTGGTGCAGTACCGCCATTTGTGCATACATTCGGTTTTGTGCTTCCTGAATTACAACACTGCGTGGTCCATCAAGCACTTGATCGGATACCACAACGCCACGGCGTACAGGTAAACAATGCATAAATCTGCAATTGTCCTGGGTGGCGGCAAACCAGGATTCATCGACACACCAGTCATTAAGGTCACGTCTTTGTTCTTCGTCAGCTACCCGATTGCCGTAGTGCTGTGTTGATGCCCAGGACTTCGCATAAATGATCTGCGCATCTTCGAGTGCTTCGTCGCGATTGTTTGTTTCGTTCACAGAGCCACCCGATAGTTGTGCCGCCTGTCGGGCCTTATCCATGATCGATGCAGGCAACTCAAATCCTTCAGGGCGTAGCACAGTGACATCCATGCCGCGCATTGCGGCCATATGAACCGTTGCCGAAGGTACCGCCAGTGGCAGTACCCGTGGGTGATAGGCCCAGCTCAGAACAAATTTACCACCGTTGCCTGGTACGCTGAGGTCATCCATCGTTTTCCAGTCAGCAAGACTCTGGCACGGGTGATTGATTGCCGATTCCATGTTGATTAATGGCACCTGGCAATATTCACGCATATTATTAAACTCACGGTCGTCAAGATCATGATCAAGGTTGCGTCGCTCGGCAAAAGCGCGGATGCCGATTGCATCAGCATAAGAAGCGATGACCGGTACGGCTTCGCGAATATGTTCTGCGGCCACGCCATCCATAACGATGCCGGGGCGGGTCTCAATACCGTGGATCGACATATCGGGTGAGATGACGAATGAACCACCACCGAGACGTACCATGGCAGCCTGAAATGAGGCCAGCGTACGCAGGGAAGGGCTCATGAATAGTAATGCCAGGACCTTGCCCTCTAAAGCGCGCGGCTCGGGGTTGGTTTGCAGCCGGTTGGCTAAAGCCAGTAGTTCCTTTACCTGCTCACCGTTCAGGTCGGCAAGATCGTTAAATTCCTTCATGGTCTGTTCCTTGGGTCATAGTTAGTCGCGGCAGAGCCACTCATATTTCAGGTAACTCAGCCAGGCTCTCGATGAGCCTGGTAAAGTGTTTTTCTTCTGTTATCAATGGCGGCAGCAAGCGGATGACATGTGGGTCGGTGCTGGTGCCGACCAGTATGTTCCGATCCAGTAATTCGTTGCGGACCTCAATTGCGGGTCGCCGGCATTTCAGCCCGAGTAAAAATCCCTTGCCCTGTAAACGGTCGACCGGTCCGACCGGGCAATTTTCTTCAATGTAACCCGACAGTACACGTACATTACGCATTAGCTGGTCACGCTCGATGACGTCAATGACAGTCTTGACTAGCGCGCAGGCCAGCGGTCCGCCGCCGAAAGTGCTGCCGAGATCGCCTGGTCCGATTTCAGATGCGATGGCATCGGTCACAATCAAGGCAGCACAGGGAAATCCGCCGGCAATCGACTTGGCAACTGTCAGGATATCCGGCTTGATGTTATATAGGTCCGTCGCAAATGCCTGGCCGCAGCGGCCCATGCCGGTTTGTACTTCATCAACAATTAATAAGGCACCTTTATCAGCGCAAGCGTCAGCAATGGCATGTATGAATGCACTGTTGAGGTCAAATCCACCGGCCAGCCCCTGTACAAGTTCAAGAATGACGGCAGCCGTTTCATATGAGACTTTATCAGTTACGTCGGCGAGAACATTACGGTCGATAAAATCAACTTCAAACGGTGTATTCGGAAATCCATACCACTTATCCCGGGCGCCCCAGCTGACGGCACCAGCCGCAGCTGTACGGCCATGGAATCCATGTTTAATGGCTGCAACCCGTGACCGGCCGGTTAGTTTGCAGGCCAGACGTAAGGCATTTTCATTGACTTCAGCCCCACTGTTGGCAAAGAACACATGGTTGAGGCCAGCAGGTGCAAAATCGGCCAGAGCGTCGGCAGCTTCGGCGCGAACTTCCATAGCGACTGCGTTGCTCTGGAAAAACAGGGTCTGCGCCTGTTCATTCAGCGTCTTGAGCATGTCAGGATGCCCGTAGCCCAGCGCGGCAACTGCATGCCCACCATACAGATCAAGAATTTGTCGCGACTCATAGGTCAGATAAACACCCTTTGCATGGGTCGGTTCAATCGGTAACTGACCGTATACCTTGAGCAGATGCTGAGCCTCGTGTTCGCGTGCATTCATCATGTCATGTCCAGGCCAGCGCGGGGGAAGTAAGTCCGGTTGTTTCATTAAAGCCAAGTTTTCTATTCATCCACTGCACGGCTCCACCGGCCGCACCCTTGACCAGGTTATCGATGACAACGAACACGGCGACAGATCCGTCCTGGGTAGCGGCACCCATGTGGCAATAATTGCTGCCGACAATATTCTTGATTTTCGGGGTGCCATCTCGAACCGAGATGAATTCACAGCCGGCATAATATTCATGCAGCACATTGCGAATGTCATCGGCAGACTGATTAGCAGTCAGTTTCGCCTGGACCGTCATATGAATGCCACGTGCGAACGGACCGGAGTGAGGCACAAAGTGAAGTGCCGGTTGTTTGCCGGTCACCGTAGTACAGATACCGCTGACCTCAGGCGCATGGCGGTGATTCAACGGTTTATAGGCAAACAGGTTCGACTGACGTTCGGGGTGATGGGTACCGGCTGCAGGGGTGCGGCCCGAACCGGTGCTGCCCGTGATACCGAAGGCATAAAGATCGGTTTCTGTCAGGCCCAGTTTCATGAGCGGCACGGCTGCAATGAGCAGCGCCGTGGCAAAACAGCCCGGATGGCCAATGTGTGGCTGGTCGGTTGTTGCCAGGTGCTCCGGTACGGCGCTGGCAAATTGATCGAGCAGCTGTGGGGCACCATGTGGCTGGCCATAAACAGCGCTGTAGGCATCTGCGTCGGCATAACGAAAGTCCGCCGATACATCGACAACCGTCAGTTTGCAGCCGGCTGCATCAGCCTGTTCGATAAATTCTGCGATCAGTGCTGCACTTGCGCCGTGTGGCGCAGCTGAAAACAGAGCCCATTGGTCACCGCTGTTGCTATTTTTCAGTGCCGTGAGCAGGTCCTGTTTGGTACTAAATGCCAGTTCACCCAGTCTGTCTTGAAGCTGCGGAAACGTGTTGCGTATCGGTGTACCGGCCTGGCTTTCGGACATGACGCCGGCAACTTCGAGTTGCGGGTGTCCCACCAGCAGGCGCAATAGTTCGCCGGCAACGTAGCCGGTACCGCCCAGCACAATCGTAGCGACGCTGCTCATGATGATTTCCTGTCCAGGTCATTTTTTCCGTCAACCTGTAAATCGACAACTTTTGCGACGGTATCACCGAGCTCGGTGCCATGGGTGATGGCATTAAATGCCGGCAGACCAAGTCGGTCGGTAATCAGGTTGGTGCCGACCAGGTTGTCGGTCGCAGGTCCGGTGACGACATCAGGGCGCAATGCAAATTCATCATGCAGCAGTTTGACGCCGCCCCATGCTGCAACCGGATCATTCGCGCAGAGCACGAGACAGGTGATGGCGGATCGGATGCCTTCATCCTTGAGAATTGCTTCGACACCGTAAGCTCCGAGCAAACCGTCGCCGAGTTCAAAGACGATGACGTCCGGTTTGTCAGCTGCCAGCTGTGTCAGCATCATGCGGGTGACCGGAGGTCCATTCTCCTCCGTCGTTGTCACAACACCGAAGTCGGTGAAAATAGCCGTTTGACGTGCGCCCGCATCTTCCATCGCGAGAATATCCCTGCGCAGGGATACGCCGGTCGCCTTGAACGCATCAACCGTATGACCATGGTGTCGGAGTCTGCTGACAATAGCGCTCGCGGCGGCAGTTTTGCCCGAATCCATGCTCGTACCGGCCAACACGACGACGGGTACTGCTTGAGTATCAACCGACGCATTCATTTCCAGCTGGTCTGTGCCGGCTCTTGCGGGCACCCCGATACGTTCGCCGAGATAAGGAAATTCGAGTACGGTACCGAGTACTTCGGCGTCGAACGGCGGGCCAAAGTTGGCATTGACGGAATCGCAGATACCGATGACGCCGCCAATGTTCAGAACCTGGACCGTGTCGCCCGGACTGAGTTGGGTGGGTAAATGTCCTGAATAGCCGAACAGCGCCTTACGATGTCCCAGTGCGCCGACGATGATGTCGCCGCGGCGTACCTTGGCCATGCGTCCGCTGGTCAGCTCGAGCGTGTTGTATGAACTCTTGCTGTTGAGGATTCTGATGGCCAGCAGTACGCCTTCCTCACATGGAATTTCGGCACTGACCTGCAACTTGCGTTTCAGTCCCCGGTGCTGGGCAACGGAGGCAATTTTGTCGGCGATGATGGTCTTCATGAGGTTTGATCCGATCCCGCTGCAGCGCGGGTTTGCAGCATACCGGTGAGCGACAGGATTTTTGCATAGCCAAGCGCATCGGCCGGCGTCCATTCACCGGCGGCTTCACCGTATACGCCTTTCGTGGCAGCCATCAGTGAATGCTTCGTGGTGACGCCTTCGATGAACACGCTGCCGGCCCGGAACTGTACGGTAACTTCTCCTGTGACAAGTCGTTGCGATGACTCAAGCAACGCTTCGATATCGCGACAGGCCGCATCGAGCTGTTTGCCTTCATGCACGTAGTCACCATAACTTGTAGCAACAGAGTCCTTGATGCGTGTTTGCAGGGCGCTCAAGGTTAGTTTTTCCAGTTCCCGATGGGCTGTGAGCAGTACCTCTGCAGCCGGTGCTTCAAACGCGACCCGGCCCTTGGTGCCGAGAACGGTATCACCAACGTGAATGCCACGGCCGATGCCGAACGGGCCGGCCAGTGTTTCAAGTTTTTCGATAAGTGCAACCGGATCCATCCTGGTGCCATCAAGACTTGCAGGGATACCGCAATTGAAGCCGATGATATGTGTCTCAGGTGCTAACGGCTGTTCGAGCGCACCCGGTGACAGGACCCATGCCTGTTCCGGAATCGTGCCGCGCGAGTCGAGGGTTTCCCGGCCGCCAATTGATACGCCCCACAGGCCACGGTTGATTGAATATTCAGTTCCTTTGGCCGGAATCGGGTAAGCGTGCTGCTCAAGATAAGCAATTTGCTCAGGGCGTACGAAGGACTGGTCGCGCACCGGTGCGAGCACCTCAAGATTCGGATTTATGGTGCGCAGCGCAACTTCGAATCGGACCTGATCGTTGCCGGCTGCCGTACAACCGTGTGCAACGGTGTCACTGCCGCGATCGGTAGCGATTTCAGCCAATAGCTGCGCCTGGATGCCACGCTCGGCACCCACGCACAGCGGATAGAGTTGTCCCCGGCGGACATTCCCGGCGATCAGGAAGCGAATAACTCGTTCGAAAAATATCTGTCGTGCCTCGACGAGCAGGTGTTCCTGCGCCCCGAGTTGCATCGCTCTGGCCTGCAGGTCCCTGGCGGCTGCAGCATCGAGTCCGCCGGTGTTGATGCAAACCGTCACGACCGGGCGTCCGTACGTTTCTTTCAGCCATGGTACGCAAAAAGAGGTGTCGAGCCCGCCGGAGAAGGCCAGGATGATCGGTGATTCAGATTCTTTGTTCATGGGTCCGGGTTCTATTGTGTGGATGCTCTTGCATGATTTAATGATGGGTTTGTTCTCGTAATCGAGCGACAAGCCGGCGTTGCTCGGCAGCGTTGCCTGTAGCTACAAATATTGTATCGTCGCCTGATACCGTACCGATAATTTCTGGCCAGCCACTACGGTCCAGGCAGACGGCAACCCGCTGAGCGGCACCGATTGCAGTCCTGATAACGGTCAGGTTCACGCCGGCAGTCTGGATGTCGCGGATGAAGTCACCGAACATGGCTTCATCACGGTCCTCGTCAACTGGCGGGGAATCGGGCGGTGCATATCCCTGACCAAGTTTCATCACACCAAGCTGCTTCAGATCGCGACTTACACTCGACTGGGTCGCCTCGATCCCTTGCTGTTGCAGGAGATCTACGAGCACGGTCTGTCGGCCCACGGTCTGTTCCCGCAGGATCCGGAGGATCGCAGCCTGGCGTTTTTCACGAGTTTCAGCTTCTGCTGGCATATCGATAAATGCACATATATCTATAAGTATGCGCATATTATCAATTTAAATGGCAATGTCAAGAGCTGAGTGCCCTGACCCGATACAGGTTTGACGCTGGATTCATTATCGAGATCCTGACTTCGGCGTGCGGTAAACTCCGCGCTCGCAGCATGTATGGGGAGCCTGGAATCGTGACAGAACTGCAAACCGTGGAGATCGAGACCGGCCCGGAGCCGGAATCCAGCATCATCTGGATGCATGGTCTCGGTGCCGATGCGCATGATTTTGAGCCTGCCGTGCCGATGCTGCAGCCCGATTCCGGACGTGCGATCCGCTTTGTATTTCCGAATGCTCCGATAAGGCCGGTGACATTGAATGGCGGTATGCAGATGCGGGCATGGTATGACCTGGTGTCGATCGATCGAGATGCACCGGAAGATGAGGATGGGATTCGTAGCAGTGCGATTGCCATCGAAGCGCTGATTCAACAGGAACGGGACCGTGGCATCGCCGCGGATCAGATAGTGGTTGCGGGTTTCTCGATGGGCGGTGCAATGGCGCTGTTCACGGCGTTGCGCTACCCTGAAAAACTTGCAGGAGTAATCGCATTATCGACCTATGTTCCGATTGCGCGCTTTGCTGAAGCCGAAGCTTCCGCCGCCAATCTCAGCTTGCCGATATTTATGGCACACGGGCAGATTGACGATGTCGTTCCGTTCAACTTTGCGCGTAATTCACGCAAGCGCCTGCACCAGTTGGGCTATGACATCGAGTGGCATGAATATCCGATGGCGCACTCGGTTATTCCCGAGGAACTGCAGCATATAAAAGTATTTCTTGAGCGGGTAATTGGTTAGAACTTTGCAGCGTGGGTGTTATTTATGAGCTAAGCGGAACTACGTAGAACAGTATGGAGAAAAAGTGCAGCACACTGCCGGCAAAGACAAACAGATGCCAGATGGCATGATGATAGGGCAGCGTCTTCCAGACGTAAAAGATCACTCCAAATGAGTAACAAAGTCCGCCCGCCAGCAGCAAAATAAGACCACCCGTTTCTACTGAGCGCAACATGGGTTTGATGACAAGCAGAACCATCCATCCCAGGCCCAGACAGAGACCGATCGACACTCGCTTGTAGCGTTTCCTGCTGACCAGCTCCATCACGATGCCGATGCTGGCAATGCTCCAGACAAGACCAATCAAGGTCCATCCCCAGGCGCCACGCAGATTAACCAGTGTGAAAGGGGTATAGGTGCCGGCAATGAGCAAATAAATGGCGGCATGATCGAGCCTTTGCAGCACCAGCTTTGCCTTTGCGTGGGGGATGCCGTGATAGAGTGTTGAGGCGGTATAGAGCAGTATCAGTGTGGCGCCATAGATACTTGTGCTGACGATATGTCCGGCATCGCCATACAGCGACGAAAAAACCACCAGCACCATCAGGCCGCCAATACTCAGGAGTAAACCTGCCGCATGGCTCACCGTATGGGCAATCTCCTCCCCAATACTGTAGTGACTGTGCATCCAGTCACTTTACACCATTATTGTTCAGCCATTATTTACTGCTGTCTGTGGACCCTGGTGAGTGGAATGGTGGTTGCTGCAGGTTTAGTGCTTCCAGTGACGGTCCATCGTATTGATCGAACCAGGTGGACACCAGGTGATAGGCTATCGAGAACCGGGTCGGCAGGAAGATATCGCCGGAAATTATTTCCTCGCGCGACACCCAGCGGGCTTCAATCAATTCACTGTCGTTGAGCCTGATATCTTCCGATTGACCCTGGGCATGAAAGCCGATCATCAGTGCCGCAGGAAACGGCCACGGCTGTGATGCGCAATAGGTGGCGTCACCTACCTTGATATTGGTTTCTTCTTCGACCTCACGCCGGATGGCGTCTTCAAGACTTTCGCCGGGCTCAACGAAACCGGCAATCGTCGAGAATCGTCGTTCCGGCCAGTCGCTCTGGCGGCCCAGCAGAGCGCGGTCTTTATTGTGGACGAGGACGATAACGGCCGGATCGAGGCGTGGAAAACTGCGGTGGCCGCAAACAGGATCTTTGCAGGCCATGACGAAACCAGCTTCGGACATAAGATTCTGTGACCCACAGACGCCACAATGCTGATGGTTATACTGCCATGCGACCATGGCCTTGGCGAAGGCAGCCAACCCTGCATCTGCGGCATCAAGTAATGAACTGATTTTGCGCAGGCTGACAAATTGGCTATCAGCTCCGAAGTCAGGTTCATCTTCGGTATCGAGTGCGAGGGCAAAAACGTTGCGGTCGTCGAGTTTGCCCAGCAGTGTACTGTCAGGCAGATATTGCTTGTAGGCGACTATATTTGCGTGTGTGAGTAATGCAATGCGTGTTTCCATGACCAGGCACTGGCTTTGCCAGATTGCAACGAAACGGGTAGCGGGATCAGCACGCGCTTCCTCGAGGGCCTCCGGGTTGACGCGTAACAAGCTGTGGCGATCAATATAGTTACCGGATAAGACGATGTCAGACATGTCAGGACAATGCCGAAGAAAGTGAAGCAGCACAAGGATGAGCGGTAGGAGGAGACAGAATTGCTAAACAGATCCCTGTTCTCCTGACAGATCATGCAGTTCTGCTTAGCAGGGCTTTTTGCTCACATAACGGGCAGCGTCGGTAGTCGAGCGCATAAGTATCCTGAATATAAGGACCATGACAGGTGTCGCACCAGGAAAAATAAAGTTCCCTGGTTTCAACGAGCGCATGATAAAGATTCCAGGTCCACTCGAACGAAAATTGCGGGCTCGGACAAAGTCGCTGATAGGTCTCAAAAGCGTCGCACAGGCGTGTACCCAGAACAACATCATCGAGTGAGTTGATACGCTTAGCTCGCTGACGGTCAGTCAGCTTGAAGGCATGGCAGAGTCGACACAGGCAGGCCAGCAAGGTTGCTTCGGTATGGCGGCATGTGCTGTTGACGAAGCGCGCTATCTGGCGCGGAGATTTGCCGCGTCTGCGCAGAATCTGTTCACCAGCCACTGATTTGAAATAGGCCCCGTATAACTTGCGGATCCGGTCTTCGGTGAATCCGGTGAAGCGGCGAATGGTCCCGGTGCGGGCTTCATGTCGGATCAGGCGTACGGCGAGGTCAAATCTGTCAATTTCCCCGCGGTAACGGTTATCTGTAATGCGCATTGCGAAACTCCATAATTTGGCTGAAAACACTCCTGGAACCCAAATCCAGTCGAAAAATACATTTAATGGTCAGTAAAACCCATATATAGTACATTATTCCCCTATTAAGCAGGAGAATGAATATGCGACCTAATCATTCGGATATGCGTATGTATGCCGACCTAAGCGATCTGAATCGCGGCTTTCTGGGTCTGCTGACTGAGCCGGGCGCCCAACAGGCAGTCCCGAACTTCGGCCTTGATGCCGCGATCATCGATCAGTTGTGCCGGCTGTCATTGGCAGAACTGGAGTTCATAGCCGGTACCCCGGGACTACTGGCCTGTTTTTCACAGTTGCCGACGGTATCGATGCACCGGGTTGCCGAGGCACCGACAACCCGGCAACCGGCTCAAGCAGCCTGGCGAGAGTCTGCACGGTTATATGTCACCGGGCTGTTGACCTATTTATGGCAGATGGAACAACGTGACTGGCCTTGTTGCGCGCTCTGTGCCGGATCTGCCGAGCTACACTCAGGGTCGTTGGGGGAATTTGATTTTGCCCGGATTCATGCATCGGCTGATATTGCAGTAGACCAACTGCGGGCACGATTCAGCAATTATCCATCATTCTGGACAGACCTGATTCGCAGCGCACGCAGTGGCAACGAAGATTTTCAGGCTTTAGCACGGTTGACGATTATTCCCCTCGTACTAGCCGAAGAGTGCCCAGCTGAATAATTCAGGGCTGCTGCGGTTGGTTTGCAGAATGAGCCGTTGCACAATGCGACTCCATGAACGCGCTGTCTATCAGAAATCTGGTCAAGGTCTATGGCAACGGGATCCGGGCGCTAAATGGCGTCGATCTTGACGTGGCCGAGGGTGATTTTTTTGCGTTGCTGGGGCCGAATGGTGCCGGCAAGACAACAGCGATTGGAATTATCATGTCACTCGTGACAAAAACCTCCGGCAAGGTACAAGTTTTTGGTCATGACATCGATACAGAGCTGAATGCGGCGAAAGCCTGTATTGGTATCGTGCCGCAGGAAATCAACCTGAATTCCTTTGACCGGGTCCTGAATATTGTCATCAATCAGGCCGGGTTTTACGGGCTTCCGGTCCGCCAGGCAAGGCCACGTGCGCAGCAGGTACTTGAACAATTGAGGTTGTGGGATCGGCGTGACGAGGTGGCCCGTAACCTGTCCGGTGGTATGAAACGAAGATTGATGATCGCACGGGCACTCGTACATTCACCGCAGTTGCTGATTCTCGACGAACCAACGGCGGGTGTGGATATTGAGATTCGGCGTACGATGTGGAGTTTTCTGCGCGAACTCAACGATTCGGGTACCACGATTATCCTGACGACACATTATCTGGAAGAGGCTGAGAATCTTTGCAGCCACGTTGCGATTATTGATGACGGAGAAGTGATTCAGCATCATCCGATGGATGATTTCTTGCGTACCCTCAAGCAGCAAAACTTTATTATCAATACACGTGACAAAGTGGATGTAATTCCGACGCTGGATGGTTGCCTGATTAACAAGCTTAAGGATTTCGAACTCGAAATAGCGGTGCAGCGTAACCATGATCTGAATGATGTATTTTCTGCACTCAGTTCTGCAGGGGTCAGAATTATTAGCATGCGTAATAAGACGAACCGCCTTGAGGAGCTGTTTTTTAACTTGACCGATCGTAGTGATCAGGGTGTTGAAGCGAAAGACCAATGTCAGTCAGGTACCGAGGTATGAAACTGACACAACAACTTGTGTCTTTGCAGACAGTGGTACGTAAAGAGATGAGCCGGGTTCTTCGGATCTGGATACAGACCTTTGTGCCACCAGTTATCACGATGTCATTGTATTTTATTATTTTCGGTAATCTGATCGGCCGACGCATCGGGCAGATGGACGGTTTCGATTATATGCAGTACATCGCACCCGGTCTGATCATGATGTCGGTGATTCAGAACTCATATGGCAATGTCGTGTCCTCATTTTTTGGTGCCAAGTTCCAAAAACACCTCGAGGAAATGCTCGTTTCGCCAATGCCGACCTACGCAATCATTATTGGTCATGTAGCTGGTGGTGTATTCCGCGGTCTGCTGGTCGGGTCGATCGTGACGGTGATTGCGCTGTTCTTCACAAAACTGCAAATTGCCAATATCTTTGTGACCATAAGTATCGTCATCCTGACGGCTATTGTGTTTGCGCTGGGGGGGCTGATCAACGCAATATTTGCAAGAAAGTTTGATGATATTTCAATCATTCCGGCATTTGTGCTGGCACCGCTGACATACTTGGGCGGGATTTTTTATTCTATTTCGTTGTTGCCTGAATTCGCGCAAAAACTGTCGTTGTTTAACCCGATCCTGTACATGGTCAATGCATTTCGTTACGGCATGCTCGGCGTATCGGATATTGATATTCGGGTGGCCTATGGCATTACTCTGATTTTCATTGCCATACTGTTCAGTGTCAGTATGTTTCTGATGGATCGGGGTATCGGAATTCGTGAATAGGTCTGACGATCAGACGCTGGTGACTGACATCACGGTCGGGTGGTAACCAGTTGCTAGATTGATCCGGGATGTGGCCGGCTAATCTCTGCTCATCTGGAACCGGTTACCCTGCTGGACCATAATGATGCCATCCGGAGTGATCGCCTCGATCATCGGGCCTTCGGTCAGTCGGTCACCCTCACGATATTTCTTCATGTTGACGAAGACGAAACGCTTGGCCGCATCAGTTGAATAAACATGCATGTCAATGTGCAGGCTGCCGATCGATACGAGTCCGGCTGTTCGCAGTTGATCAAGACTCGGCAGGCCTTCCTGAATAGTCGGTTGTGGTGACGGAGGTGGGTCGGGTAACGCTGACGGCGTTGTTTCGGGAGTTGCGGCAGGACCATCAATTGGTGTCGCTGCTGCAGTGTTATGAACGGCTTCTTCACGCAGAGAGCGTACTTCAGGCTTAACGGGCGCCGGCGCCGGCGCCGGCACCTGCACTGGCACCTCCGTTGGCGCCTGCACCGGGGGCCGCAGGGGTTCAGCTACAGTTGCCACTGGTTCTTCGGAGGTCAGCATAATAATGCCAAAAATCAGGGCATTTATCGCTAACACGACGACGAGTATTGGCAACCAGAATGTTCGCTTGTTCGTTAGAGTGGCTTGTGGAGCTGCGGACAGGGCCGGTGCCGTTTGCTCACGGCGTTCGTTTTCACTTTTTCGCAATGCGTCGAGTATGAAAGACATCGAGTGCTCAGTTCGCCCGAATCAGGCGAGGACCCTGTAATGAGCCCAGGTCGGAGTTAATCACGATCTGGGTCTGGTAACCGACCAGACCATCAATCGTCAAACGTCGCTGACGTTGATAATCACGGACTCGGGATTCGAGGTCCTGATCAAAGAAATCAGAATCCATGGGCGGTACCGGCTTGCCCTGTATGTCGGCGAGGCTTTGCCGGAGCCAGCGTATATCGGCATCGCGCATGCCGGGTATTAATTGTTTCAGTTTTTGAATCTGTGGTTGCCATAGCAGCAGGTAATCACCAAACCAGTAGTCACCAAGCTCCATGGCGCTAATGTTATAAACGGAGTCGGCTACAGTGATTGAAGCGATGTCTTTAGTGAGTCCGGACAAGACGACCTGGTGTTGCAGACCCTCCTGATCGCGCAGCGTAAGGATGACCGGGCGATTCAAATTTTTTACTTGTGATAGAGAACCCCGTTGAAATAGGCAGTAAAGACCCTCGTTTTGTACCTGCTGGCACGCATTTGAACCGGAATTTATATAGTCGAGATCCCAAAGCTCAAGTAATGTCGTAAATGCACTGTCGGTGTCAGTTGCAGCCCGGTTTATGGCCAGTACCTCGGCGAGGACTGCTGTGGGGGCAGGGGTGTCAACAGGTGGGTTGGTGGGTGTGGCAGCTGGCAGCGTGGTAACGACATCCTGGACTATCGGTGCAGCTGGCGGGATTACCGGTGCCGGGAGTTCGGGCGCAGGGATCGAACCGGCTCTGGTTGGCACCATCAGGCTGGGCCAGTTTGTCCAGACCAGTGTACTGACGACAACCAGCACGATGACTGCAGCAATTCCGGCACTGAGCCGTCGCCACCGCCGCCAGGGGGATAAAAGCTGTGCATCCTTGCCCAGCACTTCGGCAGCGGCCTGACGTAACAATTGGGGTGAGATTTCTCTTCGTTCCAGGGTAAAAGCGCCGAGCATGGCACGATCTGCGATGACGTTGATCATGCGCGGTACGCCCAGAGACAGGCGATATAGCTCTTGTTTAGCAGCCCTGGAAAAGATTGGCCCAATTGCGCCGGCAACCTTTAGACGATGATCGATATAAGTTGCCGTTTCATCACAGGTTAGCGGCTCAAGGTGATATCGACCGGTAATACGCTGTGCCAGTTGTCGCATGTCAGTGCGTGCCAGGATCTCCCGAAGTTCCGGCTGGCCAATCAGAATAATCTGTAACAGTTTTTGTTTCGTTGTTTCCAGATTTGTCAGCAGGCGCACTTGTTCGAGCACATCAATGCGCAGATTCTGAGCTTCATCTACGATGACTATCGTACGTCGGCCATGACTGTGATTGTTGAGCAGGTACTCATTTAGTGTGTTAGTGAGTGTCTTGATGCTGTTGGCCGACTTTGGTAATGCAACGCCAAGTTCTTCACTGATGGCGCTCAGAAACTCATTACGCGAAATCTGTGGATTGAGTATGACGGCAACATCAGCATTGTCGGGTACTTGCTGCAACAGGCTGCGTACCAGTGTTGTTTTACCCGTGCCTACCTCTCCGGTCAGCTGAATGAACCCGCCACTTTCCCGAATGCCGTAAACCAGATGGGCGAGCGCTTCGGTGTGACGCTCACTCATGAACAGGTAGCGCGGATCAGGTGTAATCGAGAACGGTTTTTCGTTCAGTCCGAAGAAACTGGTATACATCTAGGGTGTCCGATTGGTTGGCGCCATTCTACCAGTCTCGGCAATCAGGCTGTCCGCATAACGATAAAATCAGCTAGCCAGCGCAGACCCTCCGTCGGTACAGTCAGCTTGTCCAGTTCACTCAGTGCTGTCGTGCGCAGTTCTTCTGCACGTGCTTTTGCCCTGTCGAGTCCTAACAGGACCGGGTAGGTCGCCTTGTCATGGGCGCTATCAGCGCCCTGTTGCTTGCCTATTTGCTCCGTAGTGCCTTCTATATCGAGGATATCGTCACGGATTTGAAAGGCGAGGCCAACCGCATCAATAAAGCGCTCCAGGCTGTGGATGGTATTAATATCGGTGCCCGGTGGGCAGTACGCTGCTGACAGGACGCTGGCACGGAGCAGGCACCCTGTTTTGAGGCGATATATGTGTTCGAGTGTTTCCGGCTCAGGTTGCTGACCTTCGGCTGCCACATCCATTGCCTGACCTCCGGTAATGCCTTTGGAACCACAGGCCTCAGCGAGTATCCCAATAAGCCTGGTCTGTGTGATCGGGTGTGGCCGCAGTGCAGCCGATTCGGTAAGAATCTGAAATGCCAGTGGTTGCAGGGCATCTGCCGCGAGTATCGCCGTGGCTTCATCGAAAGCGAGATGAGTCGTTGGCTGACCGCGGCGTAAATCATCGTCATCCATCGCCGGCAGGTCGTCATGGACGAGAGAAAATGCGTGCATCATCTCAATGGCAGCAGCAGGTGCATCGAGTAAATCGGCGGCAACACCCAGTGCTTCACCGGTGGCGTACACCAGCAACGGGCGAATCCGTTTGCCGCCACCCAGTACGGAATAGCGCATGGCCTTGTGTAGCCGGGTCGGTCGTAACGTGGCGGCCGGCAGGGC
This sequence comes from Chromatiales bacterium, assembly GCA_002688175.1. Taxonomy (GTDB): domain Bacteria; phylum Pseudomonadota; class Gammaproteobacteria; order Steroidobacterales; genus SMWD01. Next base: position 9,288 of record NZCC01000029.1, on the reverse strand, counting down.
AATATCGAGCACCTGCTCAATACGTTCCAGGTACTCAGGATGTCGTGTTTTGAAGCTCATCTGAATAGCATAGTTAGTCTGCAAGCCAGGACCAAAGAGTCTCACCGGGACAGTTTACTTATTTACTTGCGATAAGTTTCGGGAATTTCGAAAATGAGTGAGTAAATTAGTAAACTGTCTCGGGTATTCTACCCGGAATTCAAGAGAAGAAGTTCATGCATGCATCGGCCATAGCCCATCCAAATGTCGCCCTGATCAAGTATTGGGGCAAAAGAGACATTGCGGAGAATCTACCGGCTGTCGGCTCTTTATCGGTGACGCTTGGCGCTCTAAGTACTGAAACGACAGTAGAATTTGATCCGGCGCTCAAGCGTGATGTGCTGGTATTAAATGGTCATGAGCAGCCGCTCGAGCAGGGGCGCCTGACGGCTTGCATGGATGCGTTTCGTGCCCTTGCCGGTAGTGATGAATATGCAACGGTGACATCAGTCAATGATTTTCCGACCGGTGCCGGGCTGGCATCATCTGCATCCGGCTATGCGGCTCTTGTTACCGCCGCAGCTGCTGCACTTGGTCTCGATCAGCACGAATCCGGATCGTCACCCGGTTCCGGGTTGATAGATGTTGCACGCATTGGTTCAGGGTCTGCGCCGCGGTCGTTGTTTGGTGGTGTCGTATTGCTCAGCATCGATGAACACGGTACGAATTGCCGTCAGCTGACAGCCCCTGCCGAATGGCCATTGTCAGTTGCCGTCGCTGTGACGACTGAAAGCAAGAAAAATATAACCTCACGTGATGGTATGGAGCAATCTCGCCTGACTTCTCCATTCTATGAAGAATGGATTCACAGCCACGCCGATGACCTTAATGCAGGCATCCGTTGTGCCGAGGCGCATGACTTTCCTGCGCTGGGGAAACTGGCAGAGCATAACTGTCTGAAAATGCACTCGGTTATGATGACGACCCAGCCTGCTTTATTGTATTGGTCGCCAGTCACGCTGGCCTGTATGTACAAGGTCATGTCACTGCGTGCCGATGGAATCCCGGTATTTTTTACGATTGATGCCGGGCCACAACTTAAGGCGGTGTGTTTGCCAGACGCGCTGGCCACTGTTACAGCTGCGTTGCATGATGTTCCTGGTGTGTTGCGTATTATTGCAGGTGAACTTGGGGAGGGCGCCAGTGTTGCCGATCGATAAATATCCGCGTTATGCAATGTAATGACTGATGCATCAGCACCTGGGAAGCTCATACTGGTCGGTGAATATGCCGTACTGGATGGTGCGCCTGCAATTGTCGCTGCTATCAATGTACGAGCCCGGGCAAAAGTTGTTTCGATTCCGGGTCCAGAGAGTATCTATTTCGATGCATTGACTAGTCATGCCTACTATTTTGTTATTGACGGCAGCGATGGGCTGCACTGGGTAGGCGAACGCCCCGAAGCCAACGGCACAATCCTGGAGGCTGTCATTGCTTCTTGCTGTGAACATTCGTCGCTGTTCGTCGATGGTCCGTCATTTCGCATAAGCATGAACACCGATGATTTTTTCACTAACAGCGGTGGTCGTTGGACCAAGCTGGGAGTTGGATCGAGTGCAGCGGTGCTCGCCGCATTTGTGGGAGCTCTCATGGCAGAGCTGAATCTGACGCCGACGCCTGAAGAATTGCTGGCTGTTTGTCATACGGCGCATCGTCGCTTTCAAGGTGGCATTGGCAGTGGTGCTGATATCGCGACCGCTTTATACGGCGGGGTTGTTATCGTGCGAAGTGACGCAGAACTGGAAACCATCAGTGCCTCAGCTTGTGCCTGGCCGAGCAGTTTGGTGGCCATGCCGATCTGGAGTGGAGTTAGTGCCTCAACACCGGAATTATTGTCTCGTTTTGATAAATTCAAAGTCGCCAGCCCGGATCAGCATCAGCACCATCTTCGCCGGTTGAAGACATTGTCCGAACAGGCCTGTGTAGCCTGGTCCGCAGCGTCAATCAGCGATATTCTGGATACGCTGGCCAGTTACGATGAGGCGTTGTGCAGCTTCGATGCTGAGGCCGGAATCGGCATATGTACCGAGCCACATGCCCGGATTCGGCAGCTGGTTGAGCGGCATGGAGCAGTTTACAAGACATCAGGAGCGGGTGGCGGTGATTTTGGTCTTGCGCTGTCTGACTCGTTGGAGGTACTGGATGCGGTACGTGCCGACTGCCACGAGAGTGGCTTCGAGGTGCTGGACAAGGTGTTTGCGGTCGAAGGTCTTATTGTGTCTTAATGCACTGTGGTCCTGTTACTGGATATATAGATAGTATTCGATACCTGCATCCTGGAAGGCTGCATTGCGTTCTGAGCCAACCCGGTCGATGACAAACTCGGCTTTTGGTGAATAACTGAGTTCACTAGGCGCCGAACTTTCGTGCAGCGCAAGGTACTGATCATGTGACAGGTCTATGCAAGGTTCCAGCGCCGCATCAAAATTGATCCTCGACGTGGCATGTTGCCATCCCGGTACCATATGCATTGGAATCGCATCCGCTGCATCACCGCTACCGTAGCCAATTAACAGGATTTCCTTGTCGGTGAGTTCGATGTTTTGCTCATATGCATCCTCGAGGCCGGCAGCCAGCCAGGCTGGTAATGCGGCTGTATACAAGTTGCCAAGTTCGAGCATCCGGTCTGCACCGAGGGAAATTTTGGTGCGGATGTCGCGGGCAAAAAATTCCATTCTCCTGCTTGCTCGTAACGCTATTAGACAGAGAGGAAAGACTTCCTCACTGATTCGTTCACGAACTGCAAAATTTACAAAATTCGGCGCCGAGTTGATTTCCTGCAGCAGTGTTTCAGATGAAACATCGGCTGCTGTGCAGATTTCCATCAGTTGGGCGTGATCGGAATCGTCACCTGCTGCCAGTGCAAACAGATGGGCCATGCCAAGCCCGGTTTCGGGCATACGCTGGTAAGGACGATGCATGAAGATTGCTGTGGGAGAACGCAGGTGATCGATTGGTTTGCCGCCACGCTTACGACTCATGTCCGCGAGAGCCTGCTGCATCTCATCGACATAACAGTTGGTCGAGTACTTCCCGTTAAAGACCGGGATATCGACAAATTCGGGACTGGCTTCGGTGCCGTTGCGATTGATCAGGGGCTTGCGAAAGTCAACGCTACGGTACTCTGAAGCCGTGCCGGCGTGGCGCAGATCAATTGTTGCAATACTTGGATTGCAGTTCAGCAGCATCGCCGTAGCGCCTGCGCCCTGAGTCGGTTCACCGCTGCTGCCGCGCTCATACAGCGCCTTGTCTGCGCATACGACAATCGCGAGAGCGTCCTTGCCATCGGTGCCGAGGAACCGTAAGGCATTCTTCAGGCCGTAAATACCACCGAGACAGGCATGCTTGAACTCCGGTACTTCGCAGTTACGTGACAACGGCGGAAGCCCCAGTCCCTTGAGTGCAGCATCGACCATACCCTTGACGATAATCGCGCCAGCCGAATTATCGGTGCTCGATTCAGTGCCGAGTCCCAGGTAACGCACCCTGCCAGGGTCAATATCATTTTGCTGAATAAGCCGGAGTACCGCATTGGCGGCCATCGTGTAGATGCTCTGGCGGGGGCCGAGCAGACGAAATCCGGTGCCGACGACCTGGCTGATCTTTTCCCAGTCTGCCCCGGTCCATTCGCACCAGCGCTGCAGGTCAACCCGGTAGGGCGGCAGGTAGAGCGCAATGCCACTAAGGCCTGTTGTGATTGTCGTCATATAGCGTATTTCTGAATGGCACACCAAATCCCCTCAGTCACTGCTGGCCGGGGCTTGATGGCCTGAATCAAGGTAGGTCCAGAGCCTATTCTACCGTGATTGTGACGATATCCGACATTACGGGTGGTTCATGTGGTGTGTGGCTGCCGTCGCCGAGTACAAGTTGCAGCGTGTGCTGGCCTGCTTCGAGCTCGATCGTCGTTTCAGTCTGTCCCTTGCCGAAGTGCAGGTGGCCGGCATCGCTTGGAATCGGTTGGTCAGGGTGCTCGAGCCCGCTATCAACCAGTAAATGATGGTGGCCCGAGTTGTCAGTGAACTGACCGGCTGGGGTCACCGTCATCCCACTGATACCGAATTTGATGGCGACTGGCGAACTGACAGTCGCGCCGTTGACCGGGCTGATAATGAATACGGCTGCTCCCGGTGCCGAGCTGGCGCGTGCCACTGAGTCGGATGCTGAATCGCTATCTGCCGTTGTGCCGCCCGGGGTCGGTTCACCACCGCCACAGCCAGTCAACAGCAGGGTTAGCATGGAAATCAGGATTCCTGTGGATCGTGCGGTCATTTTTTATTCTCCATTCGGGCACAGCCGGGCAAGCTTAACCGACCCCGCACGGAGTGTCATGAACCAGCGGCTCCGCTGGTTCATGAGGCGCCGGCGCTTAGCTCCTCGGAAGCAAAATCATCGACATCAATCAGGGCCATGATCTGTTCATCAAGTGCCTTGAGTTGTGCTGCTTCATCAGCGGTCAGCACCCCTTCGGTTTCCGCCTGTTTGATCAGCTCAACCGGATCATCGGACGCAATGACTCCGGCGCGCCGGGCGTCACGGACCTTGTTTTCGAGTGGCGTTGCAGCTTCGGTAGCCTCAAGCGCCTCCTGCAAAAGTCCGAGCGGGTTGCCCGGTTCAGTCGTCGAATAGATGCCGGCACACAACCGCTCGCGTGATTCCGTCGGATACGTGATGAGGTCGACAATTTTCTGTGACAGGTCATCGGCCGGGGCTGAGTACATGCGCCCGCGAGGAAAAATCAGTACCCGCAGTCCGGCAGCGATGGGACGATTCGGAAAATTGCGCAGAAAGCCGTGCAGCTGTTCTTGTGCCTGGTACAACAAACTGCGGCAGGCCCATTCGACCAGTGGCAAGTCCTCTTCAGGACGTCCCTGATTTTCGTAATGCTTCAGTACCATGCTGGCCATGTACATGGAGCTGAATACGTCGCCGAGGCGGGCTGACAGGCTTTCGCGTCGTTTTAATTCTCCGCCCAGGTGCAGCATGGCGATGTCAGATGCCAGTGCGAACGCTGCGCTGTAGCGATTGATATGTTGGTAGTAGCGCGAAACGGGTCCGGATTGTGGCGTCAGACTGAGCTTTGCATGAGTCAGAGCGAGCACGAACGAGCGGGCTGCATTGCTGAAGGCATAACCAATGTGCCCGAATAGTGCCTGATCGAATTCGGTCAGACCCTGTTCCTGGTTTTCATTACCTGCGGCTTCCATCTCTTTAAGTACGAATGGATGGCAGCGAATTGCACCCTGACCATAAATGATGAGGCTACGGGTCAGAATATTTGCGCCCTCAACTGTGATGGCGATCGGGATTGCCTGGTAAGCTCGACCAAGGTAATTCTTCGGGCCGAGGATGATGCCTTTGCCACCCTGCACGTCCATCGCATCGTTGGCGATCATTCGGCCTATCTCAGTGCAGTGATACTTCAGTATCGCCGACGGTACGGCAGGTTTCTCGCCGCGGCCGATGGCAGTACACGTGACTGAGACAGCGGCAGTGATCATATAAGTGCGTGCAGCCATTCGTGCGAGTACTTCGCTGACACCCTCAAAGCGGCTTATGGGCAAATTAAATTGTTTACGAATGCGCGTATAGGCGCCCGAACCGTAGACACCGGCGCGTGCACCTCCGCTCGCATTGGCTGGCAGTACGATGGAGCGTCCGGCAGCAAGTTGCTCGACAAGCATGCGCCAGCCCTGACCGGCCCGCTCCTGGCCCCCGATGATGCTGTCCAGCGGGACGAAAACATCTTTGCCGCGGGTAGGTCCGTTCTGGAACGGCGTATTGAGCGGGAAATGCCGGCGGCCGATCTCGACACCTTCAGTGTCAGTTGGAATCAGTGCGGCCGTGATACCGTATTCATCCTTATCACCGATCAGGTGGTCGGGGTCATACAGTTTGAATGCCAGGCCGAGTAAGGTCGCAATCGGAGCCAGCGTGATGTATCGCTTGTTCCAGTTAAGCCGGATGCCGGTTATTTCTTCGCCGTTGTAGGTGCCTTTGCAGATGATGCCGGTGTCGGGGATCGCTGACGCATCGGAACCGGCACGTGGACCGGTCAGGGCAAAGCATGGAATTTCTTCGCCACTGGCAAGACCCGGCAGGTAGCGGTCCCGCTGTTCCTTGGTGCCATAGTGGAGTAGTAGTTCGGCCGGACCGAGTGAGTTCGGCACACCCACTGTTGAGGCAACGACGACGCTGCGACTGGCTAGCTTGGCCAGCACGGAAGCGACTGCAAACGGTGAAAACTCCAGTCCGCCGTAGTCCTTCGTTATGATCATTGCGAAGAATCGGTGTTCTTTGATAAAAGCCCATACTTCGGGTGGGATGTCAGCCAGTTCGTGAGTGATCTGCCAGTCATCACTGATCCGGCACAGTTCTTCGGTCGGGCCATCAATAAACGCCTGTTCTTCTTCAGTTAGCTTGGCGGCCGGTAGTGCGGTCAGTATGCTCCAGTCCGGCTGACCGCTAAATAGTTCACCGTCCCACCAGACTGTGCCGGCTTCGAGTGCTTCGCGTTCGGTATCTGAGATCGGCGGCAGTATCTTGCGATAGATCTTGAGAAGAGGGGCAGAGATTTTGTCGCGTCGCAAGTCAGGCAGATTGACCATGATGAGACCGGCATAACCGAGCCACAGCAGCAGCATCCACAGCCAGTGCCCTGTGCCAAACAGGCTGTAAGCCAACAGCGAGAATCCGATTACGATCGTTGAGGTCGTTAGGTCGACGCGTCGATATGCGAGTGCCAGTGCGACCGCCAGAAATGCAGCGAGCCAGAGCAGAGAAAGCAGAACTGTAGCTAACATAGTGGTACCCGGTTAAAGCCTCAAAGACTTGTTGATGCCACTATAAAGAAAAACAGGGAGAAAAATGGGGTTAGGCCCCAATTTCATTCAGGCACAACTCAAAATTGAGGCTTGGCGCTCATATTTTCTATAGCAGATCAGCGATTGCGGCGCGTTCCTCGCGTAATTCGGCCTCGGTCGCATTCATACGTTCGCGACTGAAGTCACTGATATCGAGTCCCTGGACTATTTCATACTTGCCCTGGGTGCAGCGGCACGGGTACGAATAAATGATGCCTGGTTCAATATCGTAGCTGCCGTCAGCCGGAATCGCCATGCTGACCCAGTCATCGCCCGGTGTGCCGAGTGCCCAGTCGCGCATATGGTCGATGGCTGAGGAGGCTGCCGAGGCCGCGCTGGACAGGCCGCGGGCCTTGATGATAGCCGCGCCGCGTTGCTGTACGGTGGGAATAAATTCATCGACAACCCATTGCTCATCAATGAGGTCCGGCGCTTCGCGGTCGCCGATCGTGACCTGGCTGATATCCGGATATTGGGTGGCTGAGTGGTTGCCCCAGATCGTCATATGCTTTATTCGATTGACATGACAACCGGTTTTTCCCGCCAATTGGGCCAGTGCACGATTGTGATCCAGCCGCATCATTGCGGTGAAGTTTGCCGGGTTAAGATCCGGCGCATTTTGCTGGGCAATCAGAGCATTTGTATTGGCCGGGTTGCCGACGACGAGTACCTTGACGTCACGGCTTGCATGTTCATTCATCGATTTACCCTGAACCGAGAAAATGGCTGCGTTACCTTTCAAGAGATCGGAACGTTCCATGCCCGGTCCCCGGGGTTTGGCGCCAACGAGCAGGGCATAATCTGTCTCATTGAAAGCGATATCAGGTTGATCGGTAGCTACGATCCCATGCAATGTAGGGAACGCACAGTCATCCAGTTCCATGGCAACGCCCCGCAGAGCATCGAGTGCCGGTGTGATTTCCAGCAGTTGCAAAATAACGGGCTGGTTGGCGCCTAATAGTTGGCCGGATGCGATCCGAAAAGCAAGTTGGTAGCCAATCTGGCCGGCGGCACCGGTAATCGTGACTCTGGCGGCTTTTGTCATTACTTGTTCCTGTTCTTGTCGAGCGTAGTTTTGGCCGGTAAGGCCCGGCGCGGGGGTCGAAATTTTAGCCTGCAGGCGGTGGTTTGTCTAAGCCGGAAAACCCTTATATCTGTGCAGTGTCAGTATTAATGTTTTGGGTCGACTGTGATTGGTAATCGATGCAATTCGTTTCGTCAGGGATTGACCTTTTTAAAGGTTCTCACTTGTTCGTTGAATTTTGCAGCAACAGATTCCATAGCGTCGATTGCTGAATGTCGTTGTTGCGTGTGCAACTGTTCATCTTCGTTGATTGGGTTGTTGACGTCAGGCAATTTGTTCTCGTCAATTGTTTCGTAAACCTGAGAGTGGTATTCCTGTTCAAGGCAATTGATATAGGCTTCCATTTCGGCCATATATTCTTTAACAAAGGTCTGACTGTCGCGCATTTCCTCATAAGTTGAGGCAGCACCATCCGGAATGATGATCTCATCCGGGTATATGCATTCTGCCTGCAATTTGGGCGCTGCGATCGCGGCGAGGCCGGCAATCAATAACGTGCTGATTCTGAACATGAGTTGTCGTCCTCAGGCAGTGAGATAGCTAACAGACCGGTTGCCAGGCATTTGACGTCAGGGCCCGGGATGCGGACGTAAAGCGCCTCACCGCACTTTTTATTGTTACTTGATTATGCCCCAGCTATAAACGGAATTGTCAACGATTGCCCTGGGGGCAAATAAGAATTGATGGCTGTAGGGCCAATAAGTATTTGAAAATGTGATAAAACCGCTCCCGGACCGGCTATAGAATTTATTGACCGACTAAACTAGATTTGCCGAGCAATGCCTGACTCTGCGTTAAAATATGCCCTGATCGTTGCTGCCTTGCAGATGGCGAGTGATCCGATCTCCCGTTGGATCGACCGACCGGCATTCTGTTTTGATGAACTCGTTCACACCACCACGTTTGCTGCGTGGCAGGCATATGCAATCTTTCCTCGGTAGTATAAGTCTGCGCCGCCAACTTGTGCGTACTGCTGCACGCTACCTGATTGCCAGGTCCCAAAATGAAATTGTCGACTGCGGTAACGGCGTGCAATTACTTTGCCAACATACGCCGCCACAGTCGGGACAGAAAAGACGTGTCGCCGTGTTTATTCACGGCTGGGAAGGTAGTGCTGAATCAACCTATTTGTTGTCATCTGCTAACGAGTTATGGAACGAGGACTATCGCATTGTACGTATCAATCTACGTGATCACGGCAACTCACATCGGTAGTGTAAATATTTTTTCGCACTTTTTTCTCGGGGGCTCCCCGGTCCCTTTTTAAGCAATCGAGTACATGGCCTCCTGATCCATCTCGTT
>NZCC01000028.1 GCA_002688175.1 Chromatiales bacterium | reverse complement strand
GCTGCGAATCGACGGAGTTGATACCATGTTCAGAGTGGCCACTGCAGGGGGGCGTTGTGTTGTGGGTGCCAGGGCCGGGGCAAGTTCGACATTGGCGGCGAACCCGCTGGCTTCACAATAGGCAATTGCATCTTCGCCCGAGTCGGCCAGTACATGAAATTCCTGAGACCGGGCACCACCGATCTCACCGCTGTCGGCTTCGACCGGACGAAAATGTAATCCCAGCCGGGTGAAGATTCGTGAGTAAGCGTCGGCCATGCAGTCATAAGTTTCTTCAAGCGATGCCTGATCGATATGGAACGAGTAGGCATCTTTCATGATGAATTCACGGGCCCGCATGACACCAAATCGTGGCCGAATCTCGTCACGAAATTTTGTCTGAATCTGGTAGTAGTTAACCGGTAACTGGCGATAACTTTTAAGTTCACGCCGCGCGATATCTGTAATGACTTCTTCATGGGTCGGGCCGAAACAGAAGTTACGCTCATGGCGGTCGGTCATGCGTAGCAGCAGGTGGCCATAACGGTCCCAGCGACCGGATTCCTGCCACAGCTCTGCCGGTTGCACGGCAGGCATCAGCAGTTCAAAGGCACCGGCACGATTCATCTCCTCGCGGATAACATTCTCGACCTTGCGCAGTGCGCATAATCCGATCGGCAGCCAGGTAAACAGGCCCGACGCGAGACGGCGTATCAGGCCTGCGCGCAGCATGAGTTGATGGCTGATTATTTCTGCCTCGGCAGGCGTTTCTTTGAAAGTCGTCAGGGGTAGTTGGCTAAGTCGCATGGATCATGTTCTTTCTGTCAGGACTGGGTTTGCGGACACAAAATCGGTTTCATTCTATCCAGTTTACCGGGCCGGGTCAGGTTGACGATATAAGCTGTGAAAGTTAGTTTGCAGACGTGGTAGCGCATCGAAAATCCATGATTGCGGACGAAGGATGGCCATGGTTGACCCTGGTGGCGATTGGCGGGTTGTTCATGGGCTGGTATTGGGCGCCGATATGGGCAACTCCGGCCGCTGTACTCTATATTTTGTTGTTCCTGCTGTTTCGTGATCCGGACCGCAGCATACCGCCGATGCCGCTCGCAGTTATAGCGCCTGTAGATGGCCGAGTCATCGACATCGCGGCTAATGTCAGTGGCGTTTTGCAGGGCGAGTGGACGCGGATCTCGATTAAAACCAATCACTTTGGCGCCTATACCGTCAGATCACCGATTGAAGGGGCTATTCTCAATGTTGCTGAGGAAGCCGCCCGGACCGACCTGACCAAGCCTCCGAATGGCCTGTGGGTACGCAGCGAGGAGGAGGACGATGTTGTACTGCTGTTTCCGCGGGGCGGCCGCGGACGGGAGCCGAAAGCATTTGTGCGCTACGGCGAGCGGGTCGGGCAGGGACAGCGGTTTGCTTACCTGCGCCTGGCGCCGTGTGCGGAGGTCTACCTGCCGACCAGCGCGGTAGTCCGGGTGTACGAGGGGGCCTATATTCGCGCGGGAACCAGCATCCTGGCTGATCTGGTACCCAAATAAGTCGGCTGTCAAGCGTTTGACGCGTGTTTTCAGCCGCTCACCGTGGCACACTGTCAATAGCTACGGAAAAAAATAAAGTGTCAAAAGAAGACTCACACAGCAAGTTTCTCGTTGCAGGCCATAAGGGAATCTACCTGTTCCCTAATCTCGTGACGACCGGCGTCCTGTTTGCCGGGTTTTACGGTATTGTTGCGGCGATCGACGGAAACTTTCCGCGCAGTGCCGTGGCGTTATTCATCGCGATGGTGCTTGATGGTCTTGATGGTCGTCTGGCCCGCCTGACCGGTACCCAATCCGAATTCGGCAAGGAATTTGACAGTCTGTCTGATCTGGTTGCTTTCGGTGTCGCACCAGCCATCATCGTTTACCAGTGGGGTCTGCACCGGCTGGCTGAATATGGCTGGTTGTGGGGCAAGCTTGGCTGGCTCGCTGCTTTTCTGTATACCGCATCCGCTGCACTGCGACTGGCACGATTCAATGTCATGTCCGAAAGCAACGACAAGCGTTTTTTCGAGGGTCTGCCGAGCCCATCAGCGGCTGCCTTGGTGACCTTCATGGTCTGGCTGGGCACTGAGTTGGGCTGGTCCGGGGGTGGTGCGCTGGCTTTTGCCGCGGCGATGACCGTGCTGGGCGGCGCATTGATGGTGTCGCATCTGCATTTTTACAGTTTCAAGGAAGCCAGTCCGGACCGGCGTATCTCATTTACCTTTTTGCTGGCAATACCGCTGACGATGGTGTTGATCTTTCTTAATCCGCCGGTCGTGTTGTTTACGATGGCGGCTGGTTATGCAATGTCCGGTCCCATCGTCACGTTCTGTATCAGGCGACGGCGGCTGGCAGACCATCAGAGCGAGGAAGAGGGTGAGTCCCGAACCTGAACGGTGGCCTGATGCCTGAGTTTATGGGTGCTGAACAACGGCGCATACTTCACGCGTTGGATATTGATGTCTGGCTGCCGCGTCACGTTGTTGCCGATGCGGCCACCGAGGCTGGCGGAAGTGAGGTATCACCCACGGCAGACAAGGATTGGCCGACACTCGAATCAGCCGTGTCGGTTTGTACGCAATGTTTGTTGCATCAGACGCGCAAACAAACGGTATTTGGCGATGGTGATCGGGGAGCACGGTGGATGATCGTCGGCGAAGCACCCGGTGCCGATGAAGATCGTCAGGGTAAACCCTTCGTCGGTAAGGCCGGGCAGATGCTCAATGAGATGCTGCGTGCTGTGGGGTTGAATCGCGAGCGGGTCTTTATAGCTAACATCCTGAAATGTCGGCCACCGAATAATCGGGATCCGCGGGTCGATGAGGTTGCCAGTTGCATGGATTTCCTGCGGCGCCAGGTGGCGCTGGTGCAACCACAACTGATCGTTGCAGTCGGACGAATCGCCGCGCAGCACCTGCTCAATGAAGATAAGCCGGTTGGCCAGTTGCGCGGCCGGGTCCACAGTTTTGCAGGGCCGGAACAGTCAACCCCGGTCGTCGTGACCTACCACCCGGCCTATCTGTTGCGCAGTCCCGGGCAGAAACGCAAGGCCTGGGAAGATCTGTGTCTGGCCCGCAGTGTCTGCGAGGTATCCGGCGCATGATTGCCGTAGTCAAGGATTTACCACCGCTTATCCGACCGATGCAACAGTCCGATCTGGGCGCTGTCGCTGCAATCGAGGCTGCCACGTACGATTATCCGTGGAGTATCGGCATTTTTCGTGATTGCCTGCTCGCGGGCTATACCAACTTCGTGCTGGACAGTGATGGTGAGCCCGTTGGTTACGGGATCATGTCGATTGCTGCCGGCGAGGCACACCTGCTTAATATCTGCGTGCTCGAGCGGTTGCGAAGACAGGGGATCGGCAGGCGGTTGCTCGACCACATGATGCAACTGGCGCAACAGACCTCCGTCGAGCGGATTTATCTGGAAGTCAGGCCATCCAATAAATCTGCCTTTTATTTATATGATTCGGCTGGTTTCGAAGTTCTCGGCCTGCGCGAAAGTTACTATAAGGCGCGTAACGGTAAGGAAGATGCGGTTGTCCTAGTGCGTTACTTTCATGATGTCACGGCGGAGTCGTCGCCTGAAAGCGATGGGTAGCTGATTGGCGCGCTACTGGTCGCAACGTTCGGTTATCGGCTGGGCGCTCTATGACTGGGCAAATTCTGCATTTACATTGACTGTCGTGACCGTGTTCTTCCCGGTATTGCTGGCAGATTTCTGGAGTGACGGCGTCGATTCGACAGTAACGACCTTCCGCCTCGGCATGGCGAATGGTGTTGCAAGTTTAATCGTCGCAGTTTCCGCGCCATTACTCGGTGCAATTGCCGACCGACTGGGCCGCCGCAAGGGATTGCTCTGCCTGTTAGCAGCGCTTGGTATTGTCATGACGGGGGCGCTGTTTTTTGTCACTCGCGGACAGTGGCCGCTCGCCATTGCCTGTTACGTGCTGGCGTCGATCGGTTTTGCCGGCAGTAATTCGTTGTATGACGCCTTGCTCGTCGACGTTGCCCCGGCTGAGCAATTCCACCAGGTCTCGGCACTTGGCTATGGTCTTGGCTATCTGGGTGGTTCATTGCTGTTTATGCTGAACATCTGGATGGTTTCGAGTCCGGCAACCTTCGGGCTTGGCTCGGAAGTTGCAGCCATTCGTCTGGCATTTATCCTGGTGGCACTCTGGTGGGTTATCTTTTCACTGCCATTGTTGTTCTGGGTGCGCGAGCGCGAAGAGTTGCATGAGCATCGTCCGGTCATGGAGGGTGTTTTGCTGTTCATTGACACGTTTCGAAAAATTACCCATGACAAGAACCTGGTGTTGTTCCTGGCAGCCTATTGGTTATATATCGATGGCGTTTACACCATTATAAAGATGGCGGTTGATTACGGATTATCGCAGGGACTGTCGATGCAGGACCTGATTCGGGCGATTCTCGTGACCAACCTTATCGGCTTTCCGGCGGCATTACTTTTCGGCCGACTGGGCCTGTCGATCGGTGCCAGGTCCGGGCTGTATGTCGGGATTGGTGTGTATTTCATCATCACGACTGCCGCTGTATTTATTACCACGGCAGTAGAATTTTATGTGCTCGCAGCGTGTATTGGTCTCGTGCAGGGCGGTGTGCAGAGCCTGAGTCGATCGCTGTTTGCACATTTGATTCCGGCCGACAGCAGTGCCGCCTATTTTGGTTTCTACAATATGCTCGGGAAATTTTCTGCCGTGCTCGGACCAGTGCTCATCGGTTTTGTTACGCTGACATCTGGCAGTCAGCGACTTGGTATTCTGTCGATCATCGTGCTGTTCGGTCTTGGCCTGATTTTGTTGACCCGGGTTAATCCGCGACCGGTCTGAAGTTTCGGCTGGCGGAGAGAAATTTCTGCCGCAGTTGTTCATCGTTAATTCCGTCGTAGCGCAGTCGAACATACATGTTGAACAGGGTGTGCAGTTCAGTAGCGAGGTCCGGTCGTTGTACGCATACTGCGGCAAGATATTCGTGCGGACCTTCAGCAGGTTGTCGGCTTCGTGCGACCTTGCCGGTGCGTTGACACAGTCGCTCGTAGGCGGCAAGCAGGTTGTCAAGTCTGGGTCGCTCCCGGTAACGCTGGATGAAACCACTAAGTAATAGCAATCCCGTGACTGACAGCGCAATCGCAATGATGAAATGTTCTACAGTCGGATTGTAGATGCCGATCAGACTCATCAGTGTTGTTTGAGTTTCCGGGCCAAAACTTAACACCCAGCGATTCCAGCCGGCGTTCAGGGCATCCCAGCTCATGGCAAGGCGCAACAACAGCGGGTTGTCTGCCAGCCGGTTACCACTGGTTTCGTTCCTGGATTCCATGGCGGCGTCAAAACCGTATTCGATACGATCCGGCGCAACTGTTGCGGTCGGGTCGAAGTGAATCCAGCGGCCATCGAGCCACACTTCAACCCATGCATGTGCATCGGATTGCCTGACGATCCAGTAGTTACCCAACGGGTTTAGCTCGGCACCCTGGTAGCCGGTAACAATGCGTGCCGGTATTCCGCCCGCCCGGGCGAGCAGGGTAAATGCCGAGGCGTAATGACCACAAAATCCGCGCCGGGTGTCGAACAGAAATTCATCGATCGGGTCGGCACCGAGCGACGGTGGCCGCAGTGTGTAATAGAACATCTCGCCGGTAAAATATTGCAGGAGTTTTTCCAGGTATTCGGCATCGCTGGTTACTTCGCTGCGGAGTTGCTGACCGAATGCGATGCTGCGCAGGTTGTTGCTGGTCGGCAATATCCGGCTGCGGTCCAGCTCGGCTTGGTCAATGCCCTGGTAGCGACTGTCGCCCAGCAGGGAGGTGCTGCGGTAGGACATACGTCGATCGACGGGGACCTTACTCAGTAACTGTCCGGCTGTGGTCAGGCGAGCACCGCGGGCATCCCAGTTCAGCGGTGTTTCCAGTGCGAGTAACCAGTGTTGTCCGTGGGGTTCGAGCGTAATCTCATAACTGATGGCCGGTCCGTTTCTGCTCGCGCGGTCGGGTGTCGTAACTTGTCGCGTGCCTCGCTGCGTCCATTTGCGGCCGTCAAAGGTATCCATGACCGGCCCGCGCCAATACAAAGCCGCAGCGCCGGGTGGGCCGGCATCAAAGCGCACCCGGAAGGCCACCTCGTCAGAGAGTGCCAGTTCACTGATATCACCGGGGCTCAATTCGTTGGCAAGTCCGGCAACTGCCCGGCTGCTGACATTTGGCAGTGACCAGAAAGGTCCGGGGATGCGCGGGAATAACAAGAACAAGACGAGTGCGATCGGCAGCGATTGGAGCACTATGCGCATGGCATGTGCCATGGCCTGTGGCACTGCCACCACCGCGCCGATTCTGGCCACCTGGATTAAGGCTGCCGTGGTAACCAGCATGCTGATGACGAGATAGACAGCCGACCAGATCGCCTGCTCGCGCAAAAACGTCGAGAACAACAGGAAGTAACAAATGAATACCACGATTGCCCGGTCACGATGTCCACGGGTTTCAAGCAGTTTCATCGCCGCCATGATAAGGAGCAGAGCAGAACCGGCACTGAGCCCGGACAATTGTCGGTAACTGAATAACACGCCGATGAACCCGAGCATTGTTAACGGTACCCGAATCCACGCACTTGGCAGTGGCCAGCGCATGAGTGCCGAAACGACACGCCATACCAGGATGCTGAAAACAGTAATCGGCACCCATGGGTGGACGTGCAAAATATGTGGCAAACCGGCCAGGACTATCGATACGACCAGCCATGCCAGTTGTCCGCCTGAGGCATCCGGGGTTTCGCGGCGTCGTTCCCGGGACTGCGATTCTGTATTGTGTTGCCCCGTCATGGGTTCACGTGCCCACTGCCAGGGTCGTACAGGGCCAGCGCCCGCAGGCATTGGTGCCGATGTGTTGCGCCGCGGTCCGGTCCGATCATCTGACCGGGTAGGCGCAGACCCCATAGGTTGCCGGTCATATCTGCATCAAGAGCACGTCTTGTCAGCAGCGACAACCGTTCCTCGGGATTGCTCGCCGGATAGTCATGCCAGTCAACCCAGACCAGATCGCTGGCACCGCCGTGGTATTCGGTGACCAGGGTTTCACCGGTGTGTGCCAGTGTTTTCCAGGCAATTCGCTTCGGCGGGTCGCCGACACGATACGATCTGAGCCCGGAAAAATCCTCATCACCGGCTGATTGTTGACCGGATATTGATTGGCCGCAGTGGTTGGTTATCGCAGCTGGGGCATTCGGTGCAGGTTGCGGGTAGACGACCTCGGCAACATCCATGTTGATCCATGCCCAGGCACGAAACAGTCCAAGTGGATAGCGCGTTGACAGCAAGAGACGCGGCAGGTTCAGTCGACCGCGCCGGGTTGAATTTATGCGTACGTTAATGGGTTGCCTATCACCCGCCATCAGCACATCGCAGATTTCCTGATGGCCATCGAGACCAAAGCGTAGTTGTGCGCGGGCGTAAGTATTCTGGTTTTCAATAATGAAGTTAAAACGTACTGATTCTCCGGCAAACACGGGCCGGCTACCGGCAAAATGCAGGAAGACACCGGCAAGATTCCGATGGCAGTTGTAGATACCGATGATGCCGATGCTGGTTAACAGGAAGGTCAGTGCAAAACCCGTGTTGTTGTTGTAGTTCATCGAGCCAAGCAGCATCGTGAATACTACAACGGCATAAATGATGCCGGCACGAGTCGGTAGTATGTAGATTCGGCGGCTGGCGAGGTGGCTGGAGTGAGGATCTGTGCCCTGTCGGCGGCGCGCCCAGTCCTGGACTTTCCGGCTGAAGGCTTCGTTAAAGTGTTGCGTGATAGCGTTCAAGGCACAGGGACGGACTCGAGCACGAAGGCTGCTATATCCGGATCGGGGTGACTCGTGTCATTGCGGGTACGCAGCCGGTGTCCGGCAACCGGGGTGAATACAGTCTTGAGGTCCTCGGGATGGACGCCGGAGTGACCGCTGATCATCGCCCAGCACCTGGCCGCTTTGACCAGGTCCTGGGTACCACGTGGTGAAAGTCCGAGTTCAATTTCCGGTGCTTCACGGGTAAAACGAACCAGAGCCTGTGCATAGTCTAATACCGCTTCAGAAACATGCACGCTGTGAGCGGCCTTCTGCCTCTCGAGGATATCGTGCCTGGTTAGAGAAGATTCGAGTGTGTCCAGCATTGAACGTCGATCTTCGCCGGCCAATAACTGACGTTCGAGATGTGCTTCGGGGTAACCGAGGCTGATACGCATCAGGAACCGGTCGAGTTGTGACTCCGGGAGTGGAAAGGTACCGATCTGGTACATCGGGTTTTGTGTTGCAATAACAAAAAACGGTTCGGGTAGATCATAGGTGTTGCCATCGGCAGTGACCTGCTGTTCTTCCATGGCTTCCAGCAGAGCACTTTGTGCTTTCGGTGTTGCGCGGTTGATTTCATCGGCAAGCACCAGTTCGGCAAACAGCGGGCCTTCATGAAAGCGAAAAGCGGCTTCGTTTTGTTCGAATACGGATACACCGATGATGTCTGCCGGCAGCATGTCACTGGTAAATTGTATGCGTCGATACTCGAGTCCCAGGGCAATCGCAATAGCCCTGGCGAGCAGGGTTTTGCCGACACCCGGCACATCTTCGATGAGCAGGTGCCCGCGAGCCAGCAGGCAGGTCAGGGCCAGCTGTATTTCCCGATCCTTACCGAGAATAATGCGCCCGATGGTCGCCGTGACTTGCTCAGCCAGTTGCCGGGCCTGATCACGTCGGTCCCGTGCGGGGACTACTGCCAGTCCATCAGTCATAAGTCTGTTATAACCTGTTGAAACTCATAAACTATATCCAGAGCCGGTGTCAGGCTCGTGAAGTCTCCGGTTATCTTGCCCGAACCGGCTGGATTTTGCGTGAACCAAGCCACATTTTATTCAGGTGATGAGCAGTACAAATAAGTGCTCAATCAGCAGCAAAGCCAGTGCCAACCGGATCTTCAATAGGTAGCCGAATGATAAAGCAACTACCGGTGCCCGGTTCATTCTGCACGGTTATATGGAGCCGGCATGACAGTGACCAACGTCAGTTCGGCCAGCCTGAAAATAGGTTTGGATATCTGCACGACTACATTACAAAGTGGTGGTAGTTCGGCGAGTATATCGCTGGATGTATCAGTGGCGATTATCCAGCCTGGTTTAGCCGGTGCCGAACCAGTCCGGGCACCAGATTTTGTATCAGATTTTCAAGTAGTAAGACGATGTAAAGGTACTATTTCATCCTTGGAAGTTTGCTTCTGCCCGTAAAAAAGCCGCTACGCTTCGCCCGGCATCTTTTTCGGTTTAATGTGGGCGAAGCAAGCTAAAAATCCCCATTTCCTGGTGAAAACTGTGCGACCAAGGGCTTCAGACCGGTGTCTGCAACCGAATTAACCAGTAAAATTAGCGGGTTATGTTGGTCCGACCCCAATAATCAATGCTTGCGAAGTTTTAACACGAACCGGTCGGTATTCCCGCGCAGACCTTTTGCAAACACCATCTTCGTTAAGTCATCTTCCGGGTGCTTGAGCATCTGGCCTTTGGCTTCCAATGTGAAACCGGCTTCAAGTGCGATGCCTTCCATAATGTGTTGTTCAATACGATGGAGTTGTTTGTTATTAGGACCGGCTTTGCCAGAGTGATCGATCAGGATGAAGATGCCGCCGGGTTTGAGCGCGGTGTAGATCTGGCTCATCTGCTCCAGTGTCGCATTGCGACCAAACCGGTCGAAGGTGTCATGCATGTTGAGTGCCGTTAATGCGATGTCGATGCTGCCGGCTGCGATCGTGCCTTTATCGAGACCCTCATCCACGCGAACCACATTCGGCAGACGATTATCTGCGAGGCGTGATGCCAGCGCCTTCACGACCCGGCCTTCCATGGCTTCGATCAGCCATGCCGGATTCTCTGCATATACGGTGCCGTCAGGACCGACTGCGGTTGCCAGTACTTCGCTATACCAGCCACCGGCAGACATCACGTCCAGTACGCTCATGCCGGGTTCAACTCCGGCAAATACCAGGACTGCAGCGGGTTTGCGCGCTTCGTCACGCGCCATGTCCGGAGCAGATCGAGTCGCGTTACTAAGTGCCGAGGAAAGGTCGTCGACCGTCCAGGCATTTGCAGTCCCGCCGGACAGAACCAGCGTACAGACCATGATCATCAGCGTGCGAACAGTATTTAAGTGAGTCGTCATCGCTACTCTCCCGTTATTTTTTCGTTGCCTGTTATCAATTGATGAGATCATCGCAGGGTAGGGAATCTTTTTCAGAATTAAAAGGGGTTCGGAATTATTATTCAAGTGGCTGAATCAGCAGCAAAAGTAATGCTCCTCGAACCAGACTATATCACCTGACCGGGAATCTGATCATTCTGGAAGCCAAAATACCGTGTGTAGCTGATGTCGCAGCAGCAATGGTGTCTAACCGCCCTTATCGGTCATGCAGGAGTCTTGATGTGGTTGTGAAAGAGGTTGCATCCACGCCGCGTTGGTACGCTGAAATGGTTGTGGGTTTTACCCCGATACCACGGACGGTTGAGTTAAGTTCGATTTCTTCCGTTTGAGTGCTTCCAGTTTTCGTCTCCTTCGTGGATTGTAGAAGCATTCG
>NZCC01000027.1 GCA_002688175.1 Chromatiales bacterium | reverse complement strand
TGTCCGTATACCCTTCCAAAACCTTAAAGCCGCTTTAGCGGCGTTTTGGAAGGGTATACGGACACAAAATACCGACCAGGGAAAACCAAGGCCAAACGATCACGCCCCACCCCACCCTTACAAGCCATTAACCTCAAACAGAACATTATCAATCAACCGCGTCTCTCCAAGCCGCACCGCCGCCAACACAACCAGATACCGACTGCCTTGATTCGGCAACTGCAGGTCCCCAGACTGGCGTACCGAAAAGTACTCTGGCTTAAACCCGGCACGAACAAGTCGCTCGATGCAACTTTGCTCCAGATCAGCCAGCGCCTGCCCGCTACCCGGATACTGATCGCGACAGTCGCATAGGGTTGCGTAGAGTTCATTGGCCCGCTCACGTTCATCATCAGTCAGGTAACGATTACGCGAACTTAGTGCAAGACCGGTCTTCTCACGATAGGTTGGGCTGGCCAGTATTTTGATCGGCATATGCAGATCAGCCACCATGCGCCTGATGATAGCGAGCTGCTGGTAATCCTTTTGACCGAAGACCGCCACATCCGGAGCGATGGTATTAAACAGACGGTTAACGATCGATGTGACGCCATCGAAATGACCGGGACGATGTTCGCCGCACAATATCGTCGACAAACCGGGCACCGAGACCAGGGTCATATTATCTGCCCCGAATGGATAAACCTCTTCGTGGCTGGGAGCGAACAAAATATCAACACCACCGCGAGATAATTTGCGCCGATCAGTTTCGAAAGTACGTGGGTAGTCTTCGAAGTCCTCACTCGGACCAAACTGTGTCGGGTTGACGAACACACTTGTCACGACGCGCTCGGCATACTCACTCGCGAGTTGTACCAGACTCATATGGCCCTTGTGCAAGCCACCCATCGTCGGCACCAGCGCGACCGTTTCGCCGTCCTGTTTAAAACCCTGCAACACATCGTGCAAGGTATGTATATCGCGGATCGTCTTCAATGCGGGCTCAATCTATCGCCTCTCTCTCAGTACTGTATGAGAGAGTCGTTACGAAAAACAGTGCTCGGGTGCCGGGTAACTGCGATCCCTGACTGCCCCGACAAAAGACTCAAGTGCCGCCAGCGCGGAGTCTGAGCCAGGCATAAAATTCCTGACAAAGCGTGGCATGCGGCCCTGGGTAAATCCAAGCACATCGTATAAAACAAGAATCTGGCCATCGACTCCCGGGCCCGCTCCGATGCCGATAACCGGAACGTTGACTGCCTCGGTTACCGCCCTGCCAAGTTCGTTAGGGACACATTCGATCAATACGATGTCGGCCCCCGCCCCTTCAAGCGCCACTGCATCTTCAACCATCTGCCGCGCCTTATCGGAATTGCGTCCCTGAACCCTGAAGCCACCGATTTTATGCACCGACTGTGGCTTGAGCCCGACATGCGCACACACCGGGATGTCATGGCGAGCCAGATTCTCGACTACGCTTATCTGCCCAACACCCCCCTCGAGCTTCACCATCATCGCCCCACCTTCCTGCATCAGTCGCACAGCATTTTCCAATGCCTGCTGCTCACCTGAATAACTCATAAACGGCATGTCCGCAACCAGAAATGCATGCTGCAATCCGCGCGCTACAACGCGGGTATGATAAATCACATCTTCGACCGTGACCGGCACGGTTGTATCGTGACCCTGGATTACCATCCCGAGAGAATCGCCGACGAGTACCAGATCCACACCCGCCTGATCGACGAGTGCCGCAAAACTGGCATCGTAGGCCGTCAGACAGGCGATCGGCATGCCATCATTTTTCATCTTTAGTAGAGTCGAAATATTGACTGGCGGCTCTGCCATTCCGCGCTGTTCAAGCTGTGAATACATACTGCACTCCTGATCGACTATGCCATGACCGAAACGACCGGATTAAAAAAGTGGCGACCGCTTTGAATACGGCAAATCTCTTCCAGCAAGACATTGTAGTGCTCGTCGTTGTGAATCGGATCAATGGTCGCCGCATTAACAATTAACAGCGGCGCAGAATCATAATCATGAAAGAATCTTGCATAGGCTTCATTCAGCCGTTCAAGGTAATGCCGGCCGATGCGTTTCTCGTAATCAATGCCACGATGCGCGATACGAAACAGTAATGTATCGACGGGCGCCTGCAGGTACACGACCAGGTCAGGTTCCGGAGAAGTGATATCCATCGACCTGAATACCTGGTCATAGAGATCCAGTTCCTGGTGATCCAGATTTATCTGCGCAAACAGCCGGTCCTTTTCCATCAGGAAATCGGCGATGTGCGTATCACTGAATATATCAACCTGACGTAATTCTTCCACCTGGCGCGCACGCTGAAACAGGAAAAACAACTGGGTCGGCAATGCCGCCTCACGCGGGTTACGGTAGAACCGCTCGAGGAACGGGTTGGCCTCGGCTTGTTCGAGCAGCAGTTCACTGTCGAGACTTTCAGCCAGCCGTCTGGCCAGACTGGTCTTGCCGACACCGATCGGTCCTTCGATCACGATATAACGGGACTCGGTCATTATTGTTATTTCTTCGCAGCCTTATTGTTATGAACTAACCCTGGATACTATCCTGCATCGACACCGGGATCTTCTCAAGCGTCGTTCCGTCCAGGCCCGCAGCAAGCCCGCTGACTGACCCCTGACCCGGGATCGGCAAGTCGGGACAAATCTCGAGTAACGGGAACAATACAAAATTTCGCTCGGAAATTCCCGAATGAGGGATAACCAGGCCCGGTTCATCGATCACCTGATATCCATAAGTCAGGATATCAAGGTCGATACATCGCGGCCCCCAGCGCAATTCCGCATCACGCAGCCGTCCCTGCGCAAGCTCAAGCGCCTGCAGGTCGACCAGCAATTCGTGCGCCGATTTGCGCGTCAGCAAAATCGCGACCGCATTTACGTAGTCCGGCTGCGCAACCGGCCCCATCGGTGGATTGCGATACAGGCTCGACGTATAGATCAGACGCGACTCAGGTAATCCCGCCAGCGCACTCAGCGCAACGCGGACCTGTCCGACAGGATCGTCCTGATTACTTCCAATGCCGATACCGGCCGGAATCCACAGGTTTCCAACCGACATCATTATTCCCGTGTCAGGTCCGTTTCAGTCCGGCGAACCGGACCGGCGCCTGTGCTTGGCCGAACGCCGCCGGCGACCGGTAAGCCCAAAACGATTGCGCTGCTCGGTCTCGGGCTGCTCCTGGATATCGGTCCAGAAATCAGCGAGTTCCTGATCCACTTCACCGCTCGAGGCACGTAACAGCATCAGATCGTAGGCCGCGCGGAAGCGCCGATGGCCCAACAAATTCATCGCCCGCCGGCCTTTGCGAGTAGCGAATCGCGGTTGTAGTTGCAGCATATCGCGCATCGGGAACCCGAAGCGCCTCGGCAGCGCAATGCGTTGCGCCTGCCGGGTACTGATTTCAGCAGTCGCTGCGATCAGAGCCTGCATGTGTGAAAAATCATCACTCTCAGCGAGCAGTTGCTCGGTGCGTAACCGTACGGCCCGCCACAGGAACACGCCAAACAGGAACATCGGCGTCACCGGCTTACCGGCGGCAATACGCTGGTCAGTATTTTCCAGTGCACTTTCGATCATTGCCGCATCGGCGGCACAAGCCGGATCGTCCAGCCAGCAATCTGTATCAGGAAATAAATGCCGGAACAGCCCGAATTCGCGCAGATGCCGATAACTCGACAGTGCATGCCCGGACTGAAACATCTTCAGGAATTCATCAAACAGGCGTGCCGAGGGCACATCATCAAGCAAAGACGCCATTGCAGGTATTGGCGCTACAGCGTCAGGATGCAGAACAAAATCGAGTTTCGCGGCAAACCGTGCCGCACGCAACATCCGCACCGGATCTTCGGTGTATCGCCTGCCCGGATCACCGATCAGCCTGAGTTGTCGGGATTCGAGGTCAGCCAGGCCATCAGCAAATACCCAGATCGAATAATCTGCAATGTTGTAATACAAGGCATTGACCGTAAAATCGCGGCGCAGGGCATCTTCCTCGATCGTGCCATAGACGTTGTCGGCAATGATCCTTCCGGAGGCATGCAAGACCTGTTTCTGATCGCCATCCTCTGCCGGGGAGGTACCGCGAAATGTCGCAACTTCGATAATCTCGCGCCCGAACCGAATATGAGCAAGCCGGAAACGTCGGCCAATCAGCCTGCTGTTACTGAACAGCGCACGCACTTGTTCAGGACGCGCATCCGTTGCGATATCAAAATCCTTGGGCCGGCGGCCCAGCAACAGATCACGCACCCCGCCACCCACCAGGAAAGCCTGATGCCCGGCATCCTTGAGCCGGTAAAGAACCTTCACAGCACCCTTGGAGATATTGGCCCGGGATACCGAATGGCCGGATCGAGGCACGATCAATGGTGCCTGTTGGTCAGATGTCCTTATCGAAGTCAAAAAATATCCAGTTCGGGGAATGATTCAGCGGCGTATGATAACAGCCTGAACCGCCGCCGAAGCATTAACGCTTCCCCTGCCCCGGCCGACTGATTAACATATGAGTACAGGGTGGGTGGTGAAGAAAAAATTTCATCAGCCTACGAGGGTGGCCATATAAGCTCCCAGGAATAACTTTATACCAATTCTAGTAATTATTAATAATTAACTGATATATATACTAAATGCTCCCTTCGTCTAGCGGTTAGGACGCGGCCCTCTCAAGGCTGAAACACGAGTTCGATTCTCGTAGGGAGCGCCAATTTTTTCAATTGCTCACGGCCTTTTACCGGCCAAAACTCAAGTTGTACGGAATCCGTAAGGCAGGGATGCTGATAGAAACGGTGATGGCACAGATACCCTGGTGATAGAGCCCAGTAACCGCACCTGGAACGTCTGGCACATGGAAAATGATACCCAAAACATTGTTCCCCTCAGCCATAGAATGACGAAAGAAGGAAACACTTAGCTCTGATCGCTTTATTTTCCTATTTGAACTTAAACTGGATATCCAGTACCAGCCGGTCGTAGTCATTCGGATTACCGGAAACAACGTTGACCTCATTGATAAAGTAAGTCGCTTTCAGTGCGGCCATCTTGTTCAGGCCATATCCGATATACATTCGGTGACCTTTGTTATCGGTACCACCACCGCCGAAATCAGAATCGGTAAGCAGACCAAACACGGCATCAGCCTCGAGATCCTGGTACAGATAACCTGCTTCCCATTTGCCCGTATCTTTCGCCTTGCCTAATTTAACGCCAGCCGCCCAACCGGTATCGTTGTCATCAGCGTCCTGGTTTTGCACGTAATCGGCGAAGAACTTGACGGCTTGGCCGGCAATCCTGGTAGCAACCTCGACAAACACTTCAACTTCTTCGTAATTGTAATCATATGTGCAATCGGCAGGGGTTACGGGATCGACGCACGTTCCGCTGTTACCGAAAAATTCATCGGGCTCACCGAAGACAGTTTGCTCACCCTCTGCTCCGATATCGAAGTAACTGGCACCAATCATAACGGTTGTGCCGCTCAGGTCAGCTTTAAATCCACCCTGAACACCCCAGGCGAACTCCGAACCACCTTTACTGTCGCCATCGAGCCAGGTTCCAAATGCCGTGCCGAAGAATCTACCGTTATCCCAGCCCGCCGTCAGTCCTTCGGGACGCCAGTCACCGTCCCAGAGCAAGCCGTTGCCACCCGGTCGAATAAACGGGTTCTTGAATTTACCGCCGGTCAACACCGTATTGCTGAGCCCCGTCCATGATGCATAGGCCAGATCCAGATTGATTTCCTTGCTGGAACC
This sequence comes from Chromatiales bacterium, assembly GCA_002688175.1. Taxonomy (GTDB): domain Bacteria; phylum Pseudomonadota; class Gammaproteobacteria; order Steroidobacterales; genus SMWD01. The sequence goes on along the minus strand of NZCC01000027.1, from coordinate 9,871 downwards.
GCCGCCGCCGATCGTCACATTGGCCGATACCGGATCTTCACTGCCGGTCGCCAGGCCGAAGCCGACCTCAATATCGTTCAGCAGCGCAGCCTTGATCGCGGTACGGGCGCGTATGCGCGAACGGTTACGCTCATCCTTGCTCTCTTCGTCGATATTTTCATAGCGATAGCGAAAATCACCGCTAATGCCGATTCGATCGGCCCACGAAGAGTCGCTCTTGCCATCAACCTTCTCAGCCAGGTCTGCATATTGGGCCTTGAGTTTATTAAACTCTTCATCACTCACCTCGGCCTGGGCCGAAAAGCCGACCCACAGGGCACCGGCAGCGAGGATCACTGGGATCCTTCTCATTGTGTTTAATACTCCAAAAAATAAAAACGTGTCCCGCGAGGAAAGCGGTCTTGATAAATTAACTACGAAAAAAATGTGCATCAACACAAAAGCAAGTTTGTTACACCTTAATTAAAAAATCATTACATTCACCAAAATTTTTTATCGCAAAGAAACTTTCGTTTACCCGAACCGGCGTGCATGAGATTAAAAGCGATCATTTGCCTGATCGGCGCCTCTTCCTCGGCCACCAGAATTTGCTGTTTCACCAGCGGCTTTTACAACAGGCTTGCTGATACCGCCTCAACAGGCAGACAATCAACGTGAACGCAGAATCGCAACCCCCGTCGCGGCCATTAACGCGACGGTCGGCAACCACGCAATTAACAAGGGATCGAGTTCATAAACCTGCCCGCCGTCTGCCAGACCGCGACTCGTCAGGAAATAAACCAGACCAACCAGCAGGCCAACCACCATCTTGGCACCGGCCCCGGAACTACGCATGCGACCGAACACGAACGGTAAGGCGAGCACGCACATTGGTGTGACGGCAACTGCCGCAGCGATCCTGCTCCAGAAAGCAACTTCATAGCGCCGGGTGTCCAGTTCGTTGCGTTGCAGATACCGCACGTACCTGAACAATTCCTGACCGGTCAGGCTATCGGGCCTGACAACGGTCAGCCCAATCAGATCTGAGCTCAGATTATTTGGCTTGATCAGTCGACGAACCTTGCTGGTTTTAACTCCGTTGTCGACAAACTGCGACTCCGCAAAGTTGCTGAGCACCCACTGATCAGCATCATCGACGCCGGCTGAATCAGCCCGACCGACTCCGACGAGTTGGCCAGCCGAATCCATGCGATACAGATAGATGCCGCCGAGACGAAAATCATCAGTCAGGCGACTGACATTCAGAAACGTGTCACCGTCACGAATCCACGCGCTCCGCCCGGTCGCGACTGCCTGGCCGGTGTGTTTCGCAGCCGCGCGATACTGACGGGCATAATTGTCCAGCCGCGGCCCGATATATTCACCGAGGATCAGCGCAAACAGGCTCAGGGCCAGACCGGTCCACATGACCGAACCCGCCAATCGGATTAACGACACACCGGACGCACGCAGAATGATCAGTTCACCGTGATTCGCGAGCCCGCCAAGGCCCAGCAACGCGCCGAGCAACACCGCCATCGGCAACACCTGGTAGGCGATATTCGGCAACTTCAGCAGGGTGTAAATGAGTGTCTGCAAGATACCGTAACTGCCCGTACCAATATCATCGAGCTGGGTCACAAACTCGATAAATGTCGCGAGACCCAGCAAAACAGCAAGAACCAATGCGATCGTGCCGATAATCGAACGAAACAGGTAGCGCCGGATGACCCTCATGTACCCGCCCTCAGCCCGCGCCGCAGCGACAACCCGTTCAGATATCCAAACTGTCGTGCCAACAGGATGCAACCCATGGTCAGGAACACAGCATGAACCCACCACAGACCAAGAGGTTCGGGCGATTGCTCTCTTTCTACCCAGATCTTCGCAGCCCCAAGCAGATCGACATAAATAATGTAAACGAGCACCCCGGCTGCAACTCCGCCGTATCGGCCCTGACGCGGCCCGCTCCGACTCAGCGGCACGGCCAGAAAGGTCAGCACGAGCAAGGCCAGCGGCACGGACATGCGCCACTGCAATTCAGCACGACTAACCGGGTCACCTGCAGCAAGCACATCTTCCAGCGGCCTGGATTCCGGCTTCAACTCGGGCGGACCGGCAGCAGGCATCGCAAACGGCATGCCATATTCCTCAAACGACACAATTTCAAACACCGGGCTGCCAGGCACCCCCTGGTAACGACGACCATCAGCAAATTTCAGGACCTTGACGGACTCGTCTGATGATTGGCTCTGCCAGGCACGCCGGGCAACAATAACCTCGATCTCATTACCCTTACGGCGCTGTACGAAGACATTGCCAAGTTCTCCAGCGGCAGTAATTGACTCGGCATACATGACCGAACCGGCATCTGCAAAGGTAATGAATCTTCCCGCCTCCAGAAAACGCAGGTCAACACGCTGCTTGGCCGCCTCGACGATAATCTGAACCTCCCGCATCGCACCGGGAGAAATGCTCAGTGACAACCAGCCCACCAGCAATGCGAGTATGACAGCCAGCAGCGATAATGGCCGATACAACGATGCCGGTCCGATACCGCAGGCCATCAGGGCTGCCATCTCACTATCCCGGTACAAACGTCCGAGTGCCAGCATGATGGACAGGAACAGCCCGATTGGAATCAGAATCGTCAGGTACTGCAACGAGGTCAGGCCCATGACCATGAAGACTGCTTCCTTGGGTAATTTATCGGCAGCGGCATCACCCAGGACCTGGGCAAACTGGTTCGTCAGCAGGATCAGCAGCAGAACCACCGTCACAATGATCCAGGTTTGTGCCGTTTCCTTCAGAATATAGCGACTGAGAATGCTCGACATATGCTTTATGCTCGTCGCCCAACAACACAATGTTGCCGGCGATTCTTTCTTTTAGCCTGTAATTCCGTAATCGAGTACACTTTGCCCACTCAAGACCCCGCGAACATTGAAGGTGTAGTTCCGGCTATCATCAGGTCAAGGAAACTCGTTAGTCAAGTGGGGCACTTACATATCAGCCAGCAAAAGCCGTGTCACGAGTGCTACCGTGACACGCCAGAAATTTTGGGAGATTAATATGCGGTTTGCCGCCAAAACCGGATCAGCAGCAGATCAGAAGACAGCCTGCCTGATCCTGCCCGTATACTCATCAGGTGCCCTGCCCGCCTCAACAAAGAGTGTAAATTCGGCTACCAACGGGTTGATTGCGTGCCTGCTTGAGGAAGGCGACATCGAAGGAAAGGCCGGTGATGCGCTGCTGATAAAACCACCGCAGGATGCTCGTACGAGCCATGACCTGCAGGCTGAGCGCATCCTGCTGATCGGCTGTGGCGAACGCAAGAAATTCGATCGCAAACAATATCGCAAAGCCGTACGCGTCGCTTTTGGTGCGCTACGCAAGACAAAACTCAAAGACGCCGTATGCTTTTTAAATGGTGAAGCCGCGCGCGGCACTGACGTATACCGACGCGCACGCATCGCCGCCGAGGTCTGGTATCACGGTGCCTATCGCTACACGGCAACGAAGTCCGCTGACGAACCAAAGCCTTGCTCACAGACGTCGCTCGGACTCACGGCAAAATCGGCCCAGACTGCGCAAGTCCGCAAAGGTATCAAGCACGGCGAAGCCACAGGCCTGGGCATGGACGTGACGCGTGAACTCGGCAACCTGCCGGCGAACCTCTGTACGCCGAGCCACCTGGTTACCGTCGCCCGGCAGATTGCCAAAGGCAATGCAAAGTTACGCGTTGAGGTGCTGACCGAAGCGGATATGAAAAAACAGGGCATGGGTGCCTTGCTGTCAGTCACGGCAGGCACGGCAGAACCGGCCAAACTTATCGTGCTGAAATACAACGGTGCGGCCAAGAGCCGCAAGCCGGTCGCTCTCGTCGGCAAGGGCGTTACCTTCGATTCCGGCGGTATCTCGCTGAAACCCGGCCCCGCCATGGACGAGATGAAGTTTGATATGTGTGGCGCCGCCACGGTACTCGGTGTTTTTCAGGCCATTGCACTATTAAAGCCGACCTTGAATCTGGTCGGCGTCATACCAGCTTGCGAGAATCTGCCCGGCAGCAAGGCCACCAAACCGGGTGATGTCGTAACCGCCATGTCCGGCAAGACCATTGAGATCCTGAACACTGATGCCGAGGGTCGCCTGATCCTGGCCGATGCATTGACCTACGCACAAAAATTCAAACCTGAACTGATTATCGATATGGCAACCCTGACCGGCGCATGTCTCATTGCACTCGGCCGCCATCGCAGCGGACTGCTGTCTAATTCAGACAAACTGGCCCATGCGCTGATCAAGGCCGGTGATGCGGCCGATGATCCTGCATGGCAATTGCCACTCGATGACGAATACAAGGCACCATTAAAGAGTAATTTTGCTGACTTGCCCAATATCGGCGGGCGAGATGCCGGGACGATCACGGCCGGAGCATTCCTCTCTGAATTTGTTGGCGAATACGACTGGGCCCATCTCGATATCGCCGGTACCGCCTGGCTGTCCGGCAGCCGGAAAGGGGGAACGGGCCGACCGGTTCCCCTGTTACTTGAATTCCTGTTGAATCGCCGTTGAACGCCGCAACGCCCCGTGTCGACTTCTATGTTTTGTCTGCTTCCGGGGCAGGTGCACGGCTGAATTTCACTTGTCGTCTCACGGAAAAAGCCTATAAGCTCGACACCAAGGTTCATGCCCACGTAGCCGGAACAGCACAAGCACGCCAGCTTGATGAGTTGTTGTGGACATTTCGCCAGGGCAGTTTCATTCCACATGAAATCACCGGCAAGTCAGCAGAGCAACCTACTCCGGTCACGATCGGCCACGCCAGTGAAGTGACCCTCAGCGGCGATCTACTGATCAACCTGGCCGAGATAATCCCGCCATTTTTTGATCAGTTCACCCGGGTTGCTGAAATTATTGACTCGAGCCTGGAAAGCAAACAATGTGGTCGTGAACGGTTCAGTTTCTACCGCGACAACGGTTACGAGATCAAGACCCATAACCTCTGACATTTAGACCACCTGTACATAGCGACTGCAATCTTTCTTATGGACAAGACTTACCAACCAGCTGCAATTGAACAACGCTGGTACCAACGTTGGGAACAAGCCGGAAATTTTTCGCCGGCGGGCGACGGCAAACCTTACTGCATCATGATCCCTCCGCCGAATGTAACCGGCACGTTACACATGGGACACGCGTTTCAGGACACGATCATGGATGCGCTAACGCGCTTCCACCGCATGCGTGGCTACCAAACGCTTTGGCAGCCGGGTACCGACCATGCCGGCATCGCGACCCAAATGGTCGTCGAGCGCCAACTGGTAGCCACAGGACAATCACGGCTGGAACTGGGTCGTGAGGCATTCCTGGACAAGGTCTGGGACTGGAAAGAACAATCGGGCCACACGATCCAGAAACAGTTACGGCGCATGGGCAGTTCGGTCGACTGGTCTCGCGAGCGCTTCACGATGGACGAAGGCCTGTCGCAAGCAGTCATCGAAGCTTTTGTGCGCTTGCACGAAGAAGACCTGATCTACCGTGGCAAGCGACTGGTTAACTGGGATCCCGTCCTGCACACGGCAGTATCCGATCTTGAGGTTCTGTCGGCGGAGGAAGATGGCCACATGTGGCATTTTCGTTACCCGCTGGCCGACGGCAATGAGCATCTTGTGGTGGCGACAACCCGGCCGGAAACAATGCTTGGCGATACGGCGGTAGCTGTGCACCCGGACGACCCCCGCTATGCACACCTGATCGGTAAAATAGTACGCCTGCCGCTCGCCGAGCGCGACATTCCCATCGTCGCAGATACATACGTTGATCCGGACTTCGGTACCGGTTGCGTCAAGATCACCCCGGCGCATGACTTCAACGACTATGAAGTTGGTGGCCGACACAACTTGCCGCTGATCAATATCTTTACCATCGATGCAGCGATCAACGACCACGCACCGAAACAATATCGCGGCCTGGATCGCTACGCGGCACGCAAACAAATTGTCGCGGATCTGGATGCCGCGGGCCTGCTTGAACGTATTGACGATCACAAACTCATGGTTCCGCGTGGTGATCGCAGCGGCGCAGTCGTCGAACCATTTCTGACGGACCAGTGGTTCGTACGTGCGGAACCACTTGCCAAACCGGCTATCGAGGCCGTCGACAGCGGTAAAATCCGCTTCGTCCCGGAAAACTGGGACAAAACTTATTATGAGTGGATGCACAATATCCAGGACTGGTGCATCAGCCGGCAGTTATGGTGGGGACACCGGATTCCTGCCTGGTATGACGACGATGCAAAAGTTTACGTCGGCCGCAGTGAAAGTGAAGTCCGTAAGCAGCACAACCTGGGATCGGACGTTAACCTGCGTCAGGATGAAGATGTCCTTGATACCTGGTTTTCTTCGGCACTGTGGCCGTTCTCAACACTCGGCTGGCCCGACTCGACGCCTGAATTAAAAACTTTTTACCCGACCAGCGTGCTGGTCACGGGTTTTGACATTATCTTCTTCTGGGTTGCCCGAATGATCATGATGGGCATCAAATTTATGGGTGACGTACCGTTTCGTGAGGTCTATATCCACGGGCTGATTCGGGATCAGGACGGTCAGAAGATGTCCAAGTCGAAAGGCAATGTCCTCGATCCGCTCGACCTGATTGATGGCACAGACCTCGAATCACTCATCACCAAACGCACTACCGGGCTCATGCAGCCGCAGATGAAACCGAAGATCGAGAAGGCGACGCGCAAGCACTTTCCACACGGTATTCCGGAGTTCGGCACCGATGCACTGCGTTTCACTTTTGGCGCACTGGCCAGTAACGGTCGTGATATTCGTTTTGACCTGCAACGTATCGAAGGCTATCGCAACTTTTGCAACAAGCTGTGGAATGCTGCTCGGTATGTCTTATTAAATGTGGAGGGGAAGACGACCGTCGACTATATAGCTGCAGACCAGAGTCTGCCCGATCGCTGGATTCGCTCACGGCTGGGCCAGACTATTCGGGAAGTCAGCGAACATTTCGCTCACTACCGCATCGATCTCGCCACCAAAGCACTGTATGAGTTTACCTGGAATGAATATTGTGACTGGTATCTCGAACTGTCCAAGCCCATCCTGACCGACACGGGCAATGAAGCTGAACAGGCTGCAACCCGCACGACACTCACTACAGTCCTCGAAGCATTGTTACGCTGCCTGCATCCGATCGTGCCGTTTATTACCGAGGAAATCTGGCAACGTGTCGCCCCGTTTAACGGTATTGCTACAGACAACACTTCGATCATGCTGCAACCTTACCCGGAGCCAACCGACTTTCCCTCCGACACTGCGGCCGAAACGGAACTGGACTGGATCCGGCACTTCGTACTCGGCATTCGCCAGATTCGTGGTGAGATGGATATTGCCCCGGGTAAAGCACTCAACGTATTTCTGCAGGACGCGAATGACGAGGACCTGCACCTGCTCGGGGTGCACGAACGTTACCTGACCAAACTGGCGCGGCTGGAAAAAGTGACCCTGCTGCCGACCGGCGAGGAACCGCCGCCATCGGCCACCGCAATGCTCGGCAAACTGAAAATTTTTGTGCCCATGGCCGGCTTGATCGACGTCGCTGCCGAACGTGCACGTCTGGAAAAGAACCGCGACCGGGTCGCCCACGGGCTCAAACGTGTTACCGGCAAACTCGCCAACGAAAAATTCTGCGCCAATGCGCCCGCTGCAGTTATCGAAAAAGAGCAGCAAAAGAGTGCAGCCATGCAGCAGGAAATCAGTCAGATTGATGAGCAACTTGCCCGCCTCGAAACCCTTGGTTAGGACGATTCGCGACTCAAGCCGCTGACCGAGGATCATCTCAGGGTCATCAATATCAGAATTCACGGCTGGTCGTGCCTGCGCAGCCGCTTGGCATTCAAGATTCCCCTAATAATGCCGATAAACCCGGTAACTATCGGACTGCCAAGGGATTCATGATGACGGCTCCTCACAAGTGCTCTACGCTGGAAAAAGCACTCGAAATCAATCTTGAACCGAATCGGTACGGAACCTTTGCAGAAATCGGTGCAGGACAGGAAGTAGTTCGCTGGTTTTTCCAGGCCGGCGGTGCGGCCGGAACGATATCCAAAAGCATTTCCGCCTATGACATGAAGGTAAGCGACGCTATCTACGGCAAGTGTCAACGCTATGTATGCCGGGAACGACTGGAAGCCATGCTGGGCCATGAGCAAAATCTTAATCGTGAAAGATTGTCAGCCCAACGCGGCGATACCACCAGTTTTTTCACCTTTGCCGACACAGTCTCGGCACGAAATTATCATGGCACCAACGAATGCCATGCCTGGATGGGAATTCGCTTTCAGACAGAACCTCAAGCCGAGGACAGCGTGATAGTCATAAGTGTATCGTCCCGCTTGAGGATGTCTCACATCAGTTTCTGGACATTCATTCGCCCGAGGTGCTCGACATGATCGTTAACGGCGGTGATTGGACAAAGCTCGTACCGGAAAGTGTGGCAACGGCGATTAAAGAACGGAATCTGTTCGGCTATACCGGCTGAAACGCTAAAGCCGCATCACGGCAATCACATCCACGAAGACGGGGTGTGCTGATGGCATTCCATCGAATGCTGGAAATCTTTTCCCAGGAACAGTCGTCAACAAGCCTCAACAGGGTTTTACCCCGCTATCGCGGACACATCTGAAAAGGCCGATAATGGCCGTGGAGGAGTGTCATGCCAAAACGAAGAAAATACTCGGCGGAGTTCAAACGTGAAGCTGTTGCCCTGGCGAATCAACCAGGCGTTACGAAGGCCCAGATTGGTCGTGAACTGGATATCAACCCGAATATGATCACGCGTTGGCGGCGAGAGATGTCAGCGAATGGATCAAAGGCCTTTCTCGGTCAGGGTGTGGCTCGCGATGAAGAGCTGACTGCCTTGAAGCGTGAGAACAACAAGTTGAGAAAGGAACGGGATTTTTTACGAGAAGCGGCCACGTTCTTTGCGAGCGATCAGAAGCGAAGTACCAGATGATCGAGCGTTGCCGCGAAGCTTTTCCTGTTCGGATGATGTGTCGGTGCTTGCGTGTCTCACCAAGCGGTTATTACAGTTGGCGTGGACGTCCATTGAGTCCTCGGGCAAAAGAGAATCAACGCTTGTTGGATCGTATCCGCGTACTGCATGCACAGAGCGATGGTGTTCTGGGTGCAGGCCGGATTCAGGACGATCTGCATGACGAAGGCGAACGTTGCGGCTTGAACCGTGTTGCACGGTTGATGCGCTTCGATGGCCTGCAAGGTATCCCGTGCAAGAAAAAACTCCGCAGCAAGTCCAGCGGAACTCGGCCTTCGGATGTCGAGAACCATCTGGCTCGTGACTTTAGTGCTGATGCGCCGAACACTAAATGGGTGACTGACATCACCTACATCCGCATTGTTGGCGGTGTGTCCCTGTATCTGTGCGTTGTCGTCGATCTTTACTCCGGAATCGTGGTTGGCTGGTCGATGAGTCGCTGCCAGGACCGGCAACTGGTGCTGCAGGCCGTACTCATGGCGCTGTGGCAACGTGAGTCACGACAGCCAGTGATATTACACAGTGATCGTGGTTGTCAGTTTACCAGCGGCGACTATCAGCGCTTCCTGAAAGGTCACAACCTGACGTGCTCGATGAGCGGCGTTGGCAGTTGTGCGGACACTGCAGCCTGCGAGGGCTTCTTTGGCATGCTGAAACGCGAACGGGTCAATCGTCGTCGATACGAAACGCACGCCGAAGCCAGAGCTGATATCTTTGATTATATCGAATGCTTCTACAATCCACGAAGGAGACGAAAACTGGAAGCACTCAAACGGAAGAAATCGAACTTAACTCAACCGTCCGTGGTATCGGGGTAAAACCC
>NZCC01000026.1 GCA_002688175.1 Chromatiales bacterium | reverse complement strand
TGCTATCGTTCATGTGGGTGGTCCTTTTTTGGTTCGTTACTGTGGTTTGGCGATTACAGTTTTAACAAACCGGGGCCACCCCCTTCAAAAAAATGTGCGCAGAAAATTTTACGTTATCAAAAACTGGACATCTGCAATTCCGGTCGAACGACAAAGGATGGCTTCATTCAAAAATGTACTAAGAGGGGTATTCCGGAAGATAAATTTTCAGTGGTTCCAAGATACTTTTGACCGCTATGACAAACCTGAGTTCGTTGATCAACTTCGGGCCATATTGCAAGCTGATTAACATTTTGATCAAGTATTCCGCTCATTTTGCAGACAGGGATTGTAGCAAACACGGTAGTCTGCTTAAGATGATGCCTCTGGCTAGCGCTTGCGCATCGTGGGCAGCAGGGTTCAATCTGTATTGTCGGTCATCATTCGGTCACTAATGGGAGCAAGGCCGTGTCACTCACAACTTTGGAAAACTATTATTTGCCGGATAGTGGCAGAGATGTAGTTGAGTTGCTGCAAGAGTATGGCGAGCGCGCCATGATTCTGGCCGGAGGAAGTTTCGTTCATGGTCTGGCTGCACGAGATTTATTGTTCGGTATCGATGTATTTATTGATATTCAGAAGCTCGGACTAACTGACATCACGGTTGCTTCTGAGGGATTGCAAATTGGCGCCATGGTCCGCTTTGCTGAGCTGGCAAAGGCACCTGAAATACAAGCTGACCCCGGTTGGGGCGCTGTAAGAGATGCTCTGAGCTATCCACCCGTGCAAATAATGAATGCGGCAACTGTCGGCGGCAGTATTGCAGCAGTTTGCCCCTATTTTGATTTACCGACAGCCTGGCTGGCCATCGGCGGTAAGGTAACAGCGGAAGGTATAGCCGGGTCCAAAGAAATTAGTCTGAAAGATTTTTCCACAAGCTTGTTTGAAAGTTCGTTGGGCCCGGATGAATTCCTGACCGGACTGACATTGCCGCAACCTGCACCCGGGTCTACCAGTGCTTTCATCAAGCTTGAAACTAATGCTAACGACCTTGCGATCGTCAATGTAGCGGTGCAGTTCATTCTTGATCCATCGGGAGTTTGCCAGTCGGTACGTGTTGCACTGGGTGGTGGTGTGAACGAAAGACCATTGCGGTCTGCTTCGGCAGAAAAATTATTGACAGGTCAGAAGCTTACGGATGCCTTGCTGAAAGAAGCGGGAGAGGCTATAGAGGCTGATATTTCACCCATGGCGGATCACCGGGCAACGGCTGAATACCGCTCCGCCATGGCCTGTGTGTTAACTGAGCGCGCCTTGCATCGCGCCATCGCCCGCCTGACGAGGAGAAGTTGATTGTGAAGCAGCTGATCAGTCTTGAAATTAACGGTGAGGTTCACGAACTCGCTGTCGCACCTCAGGACAGTTTGCTGGGGGTGCTTAGAGAAAATTTGGGCCTGATTGGTACCAAAAAAGGCTGTGATACGGGTGGATGTGGTTGTTGCACCGTTCATGTAGATGGCAAGGCGGTCTATTCCTGCATGGTCTACGCAATGTCGGTGCAGGATAAACCGGTAGTGACCATCGAAGGAATTACCACGAACGGTAAACTCGACCCATTGCAGGAGGCTTTTATCGAGGCAGGCGCAGTGCAGTGCGGGTACTGTACCTGCGGCACCATCATGGCAGCCCGGGAGTTACTGGCAACAGTCTCCAGCCCGGATGAAGAGCAAATCAGACACGCAATTGCCGGGCGTGAAAGCTGTCCTGTTACCAAAGGATGTACCGCAACGAAAATACTGTCCGGTCTATTTTGTACCCACCCTGGCCCCCAGCATGGTTCAGGATATGCTCATCATGAGCGATACGGTGCGTTATGCCGGTCAACCCGTGGCGGCGGTGGCGGCTACATCCGCCGGCATTGCCGAGCAGGCACTGGACTTGATCGAGATTGAGTACGAGGAACTGCCAGCTGTATTTGAACCGGACGCAGCGATGGCTGACGGTGCTCCATTGATTCATGAGGGTGCCGAGAACAATGTGGCGGTCAACCCGGTCGTTGCTTTTGGCGATGTCGAGGCGGGCTTCGAGAAAGCCGACCATATCTTCGAGGGTACTTATCAAACCCAGAGGCAGCACACTTGTTATATGGAGCCCCGGGTCTGCGTTGTCGATAGTGACACTGCGGGTCATTTGACTGTTCATTCATCGATGCAGCACCTGTTCGGCTTGCGGGAAAAGCTGGCGTTCGTGCTCGATATGCCGGAAAGCAGGGTCAGGGTGATCAAACCTGCTTACATAGGCGGCGGCTTCGGCGGAAAACTGGATATTGGTTACATCGAACCGGTTGCGGCGCTACTAAGTCTGAAAACCGGCCGGCCGGTCAGAATAGAACAAACCCGGTATGAAGATTTCATATCGACGACCCGGAACCCGATCAAGGTTTATCTTAAAACCGGAATTTCTAAAGAGGGTAAATTTGTCGCCCGCTATGCAGAGAGCACGCTGGATTGCGGTGCGCATGCCACACATGGTGCAGAAGTCATTAACGTGCACGGCATGTTTGGAATTCTGCTGACTTATCCCTGTGCAGATCAGCATTGGGAAGGTAAGACGGTTTATACCAATAACATGATCGGTGGCGGGTTTCGGGGTTATGGGTCGCCACAGGGCGCCTTCGCGGTTGAATCACAGATTGATGAAATTTGTGCGGAGCTTGGCTTTGATCCGGTCGAGTTCAGGCTGAATAATTCCTATAAACAGGGCGATCCTCATCCGTTCAATCCGCAGGCAAAGCTTGATAGCTACCAGTTCCAGGCTTGTTTGCAGCAAGCTGCTGAACGCATTGGCTGGAGCAACAGGAAACCACCAGGCAGTGATCAGGGCGTCAGGAAGCGCGGTATCGGGCTCGGCTGTCAGCCTCTCTGGGTTAGCGGTTGCGTGGGGTTTCCGGATATTTATGAACACTCCGGCGCCATCGTCAAATTAAACCGGGATGGCACGGCGGATTTATCAACCGCTGCGGTGGATATCGGTTCAGGGCAGATTACAACACTGTGCATGATTGCAGCCGAAGAACTGGGCCTTGCTGCCGATCAGGTGCATATGACTTATGCAGATACCGACACCGTGCCATTTGATGCGCCCAGTCATGCAAGCCGCATCACTTATTCAGCAGGTAATGCAGTCAAAGCGGCTGCGGGCGAAGCCAAACAGAGGTTGCTGGAAGTGGCCGGCGGTTTGCTCGAAGTCGGTCCGGATGATCTGGAGGTTCGTGAAGGCATGGTTTGCGTTAAAGGATCACCCGACGCGAAGATCAGTGTGGTCGATGTGGTGACGCGTGCCGAGGCGCCTTTTGTCGTCATGACGGAGGAAGGTCCGCAGCCGACCAATCTGGCAGAAAAGGGCACCATCATCGGCCTGTCGAGTATGGCGCCGCCGGCGAATCCCTCACCTGCCACAGTAGAATTTGTTGAGGTTGAAGTTGATACGGAGACCGGCAAGGTTGATGTGCTCAGAGTAGTTTTCGCTCATGATCTGGGCAAATTAATTCATCCTGCCGGTGCCGAAGGTCAGGTAGAAGGTGGATTCCAGCAGGGCATGGGTTATGCATTGATGGAGAACCAGGTGTTTGATGCCGACAGCGGTGCCTGTTTGTCGAGCGATTTTCTTGACTACAAGATGCCGACCGCCGTCGAGATGCCGGCAAAAATCGAGAGCATATTTATCGAATCCGATGAACCGACCGGCCCGTTTGGGGCCAAGAGCCTGTCAGAGCCGTGTGTCACGGTACCGGCGCCTGCGATTGCGAACGCAATTTACAATGCAGTCGGGGTCAGGGTGCGGGAGTTGCCGATTACGCCGGAGAAGATTCTTGTGGGGCTTGGGAAATTGTAAGAGGCTTTCAGGTGTGATTTTGGGGCTTTCCCTGAATGGTTTTTTTCTTCGTTAACCCCTCTGAAACGCCGCAGGAACGGCTGAAGGTTTCCGAGGGGTTAACGAAGAAAAAAACCATGACAACTTCGCGGTCTGCGCACCAAGCGCACATTACCGCTCCACCACAGCATCCAAGACCATTTGTATCTGGTTACCCTTCGGAAACCTTCAGCCGTTCCTGCGGCGTTTCCGAAGGGTAACCAGATACAAATGGTCGGCCAGGGAAAGCCCCAAAATCACACCTGAAAGCCTCTCCCGTCACCGCCAGATTTCCTGCAGTAACTCCACCAGTTTTCCCAGACTTTCCAAGTTATGTGCCGGCAGGAAATGGTCCAGGTGGGGCAGGGCCGTCTTTATCCCGCGACATAAGGGTTGATAATTTTCGTTGCCAAGCAGCGGGTTCAGCCAGATCAGTTTCTGAGTGTTGCGCCGCAAGTCCTGTATGGCGGAGCGCATCTGGTTGGCGTCACCGCGATCCCAGCCGTCGCTCAGAACCACGACAATTGTCCGGGAACTCAGCATTTGCGGGGCAAAATGCCGGTTGAATGCACTAATGCATTGGCCGATGTCAGTGCCGCCGGCCCAGTCCGGTACGCGCTCGGAGAAGCGGCGCAGAGTTTCCTCGGTGCCGTGGCGGGCGAGCTGCGGGGTGAGGACCGTCAACCGGGTCGAAAATACAGCGACTTCGACATCAGGTAATTCGTGTCGCAAGGCGCAGATGAACTGGATCAGGAATCGACTGTAGCGTTCCATCGAGCCGCTCACATCACAGAGTAAAATCAGTTTTGTTTTGCGGACGCGGCGGCAGCGGTACAGCAATTTGCACAGGTCCTGTCCGTCGAGCGCCGTACGGCGCAGCATGCGACGGACATCGAGAACCCGACCACTGTGAGCGGGCGTGCGGCGTCGACTCTTGCGGTTGGCGATAACCGCAAGCAGTTTTGCCATGAGTCGACGGGCCTGTTTCAATTCTTCAGCATTCAGGCTGCCCAGGTCTCGCCTGGCCAGAACTTCATCTGGGCTGTATTCGATATGTGATGATTGTTGTTCGCTGGAGGTTAGATCCTCATCGAGATCATTCGGTACGCGCTCTCGTTGCTTCGCAATCTTGCGCACCGAATCTTCGTCATCTCCGTCTTCGCTGTTTACCCGGTTAACAGCTTCATCGACAGTTTTTTGCCAGAAAGCTTCAAACACGTGATCAAAGCGCGGAAAGTCATCATGACTGGAAACAAGATTGGCTCGCGCCGCCGCATAGAAATCGCGCTTGCAACTAATATCGACATAAGAGAAGCAACGGCACAGATCGATCACATTGGCCGTGTCGATTGGTATGCCAGCAGCGCCAAGCCCTCTCGAAAACTGAACCAGGTGGGTCAGCAGGTTTACCTGTGAAGTCGTTCGAGTAGTTGGAGCGGATTGAACCACTGGCTCAGGATTCTGTGTTGCTGTTTTCCGCAATCAATCGAGACAGATCTTCGTACTGAAGTTTCTCAAGATCATCCTTGTACTTCAGGATGCAGCCAAGGGTCGCGTTAACGGTGTCTTCTGTCAGTTCAGTGACGCCTAATGCCAGCAGAGCGTGGGCCCAGTCGATAGTTTCTGCCACGCCGGGCCGTTTGAAAAAATCCTGGCTTCTGATCGTTTGCATAAACCGGCAAATTTGCTCTGAAAGTTGTTGTTCGATGCCCGGGACCCGTGACTCCACGATGCTTATTTCTTTTTCAAGCGTCGGATAATCGATCCAGTGATACAGGCATCGGCGTTTCAGCGCGTCGTGTATTTCCCGGGTACGATTTGATGTCAGTACAACAATTGGGGGATGCTCCGGGTGGATGGTGCCGATTTCGGGGATCGTAATCTGGAAATCCGACAAAATTTCCAGCAGGAATGCCTCAAATTCGTGGTCCGAGCGGTCGATCTCATCGATCAACAGCACCGGCGGCTGGTCGCCCTGGGTTTGAATGGCGCGCAATAGCGGGCGCTTGAGCAGAAATTCTTCGCGAAAGATATCCTTGCCAATGGTCGCTTTGTCGGTACCTCGAGCCTCTTCCATGCGCAATTCCAGCATCTGTCGAGGGTAGTTCCATTCATACAATGCTGTATACGCATCCAGTCCTTCATAACACTGCAGCCGAATGAGTTCCGTATCGAGTATCGCTGCCAGTACCTTGGCCACTTCAGTCTTGCCGACGCCCGGTTCTCCCTCAAGAAAGATAGGTTTACCAAGCGTGATGGAGAGATAAATGCTGGTCAGGAGCAGGCGATCAGCTATATACCCTTGTTGGCAGAACTGTTCCTCCAGGTTTTCGATTGATGTAAACATGTTTTATTTGTTTAGGGTCAGGTGGTTTCTGCAGGTCCTATGCGAGCAGGACCGGTATATATATTGAAGCGTTGGTCACGTAAAAAGCCAATTAATGTCATGTCAAATTCCCAGGCGAGGTCTGCAGCAAGACTTGATGGTGCGCCTACGGCTGCCACCATTGGGCAGCCCGCCATGCGGGCTTTCTGGAGAATCTCGAAGCTGGCACGTCCGCTGGATAAAATACCCTGGTTCCACAGTGGTAGTTTGTTTGCACGGAGCATGGCACCGATGAGTTTATCGACTGCGTTGTGCCGGCCGATGTCCTCGCGTACCTCCAGTAACTGGCCCGTTGCATCAAATAACGCTGCTGCGTGCAGACCACCGGTCCTGCTGAAGGTTGCCTGCTGATTTGCAAGCCTGTCCGGTAGTTCGGTCAAGGTAGTATGCTCGATGAGCAGCTTATCGCCGTTTACTTCATAGGCTGATTCGAAAGACAGTGCTTCGATAGATGCCTTGCCACAAACACCGCATGATGATGTGGCATAGAAATTTCGTTGCAGTTTACCGATATCAAATTCAACCTCAGGCATCAGGTTTACGACAACAATATTTTGTGATGGTGTATCGGTGTTTTGATCCGTCGTATAACCCATGCTTTGAATATCAGATGCGTTGCGGATAATTCCTTCGGTAAGCAGAAAACCTGCAGCCAAATCAAAATCAGCACCCGGAGTTCTCATGGTGACAGAGATACTGTGTGTATCTGAGCTGCCATTAATGCATTGCGACAGCCGGATCTCCAGCGGTTCTTCGATGACCAGCCAATCGCTGTCATCGGTGTATTTATAATTATCGGCTCTTCTTATGGGAACCCTGATACTGCTCTGGCTGCCCGGGGGGTGTCTATCCATGATCTGACTTGAGGTCTTTTAGATACCGTCCCCGATAAACACTGGGTGACAGGCCTGTCCAGTTTCGGAAAGCGCGTGAAAAACTGCTGATATCGGAGAAACCCAGCAAGTAAGTCACTTCACTGAACGAGCGTAATCCCTGGCTTATATATTGCTCAGCCAGTTCCTTGCGTGTTTCGTTGAGGATGTCACGGTAGCTGGTATTCTTTAGAGCAAGACGACCCTGCAAGGTGCGTTCACTCATATTCAGACGCCCGGCAATTTTTTCCTTGGAGCACTCGCCGGACGGTAACAGATCAACTACCGAGGCACGGACCTGTGCGATGACATCATCGCGATCCATGCGGGCAAGAAGTGACAGTACGACCTGATCATTCTGTCGGGCCAGTTCAGCATTGGCGGCTGGCAGCTGAACCTGCATGTCTTGTTTGTCAAATACAAGAACATTGGTGTCGCATCCGAAATCAACCGGAGCCAGAAAATAATCTGTGAAGGCTTTTTTATTTCTTTTTGGTGTGGGTCGTCGCAGGCCTACTCTGATGGGAGAAAAATCCGGCCGGTAGATATGACGACCAAAACGCAGGATCGTAGCAAGCCATGTGTCTTGTGGAACAAAAGAGGCCCGATCCATTGACGGCATCATGATTAAACGAAAGTCAGCGTCTGTTTCTTCAAATTGATTAATTGCGTTGGTCGTTACCAGACGGAAATAACGAACAATTCTGCGACAGAATGACTCCATGGTCCGGCTCGCAAACAGGGAATACCCTAGCGCGTGTAGTGAGGTTGGATGAACAAACCGTGCAATAGAAAGGCCGAATGCCGGGTCATTGCTGAATTTTTCAGCGAGATCGTATACCTGGGTCATCTTGGTTGCCGGGAATCGCATGTTTGGATCTCTGGCAGCGACAAGGTCGATGCCGGCCTCTGCAAAAATGCTTTTGCTGTCGAGTCCTATTTCGTCGAGCGCCTGTGCCACGGCAACGGCCCAGCTGGAAATCAAATGCGGGAATTTGTCGGGATGCTCGATCACCCCACGTATAGTACTGGACTCGAGCGGCCTCTAGAAGGCGTTGAAACCCGTTAACTCCTTGCCGATGATCAGTTTGTGGACATTCTCCGTGCCCTCGTAGGTAATGACACTCTCGAGGTTCAGCATATGCCGGATGGGTGAAAACTCCGTTGAAATGCCGCTGGCCCCCAGCATGTCGCGGCAATCGCGGGCGATATCCAGCGCCATACGGACATTATTCCACTTGGCCAGGGATACCTGGCTGGGATGCAACGTACCGGCATCTTTCAATCGGCCGAGTTGCAAGGCCAGCAGTTGGGCCGTCGTAATACGGCGCGCCATATCCGCCAGGCGTTCCTGTATGGACTGGGTATGGGACAGTGGTCGGCCGAACAACTTTCTGGTGGCTGTGTAATCGATCAATTCCTGAAGACAGGTTTGTGCCGAACCGATGGGTCCCCAGGAAATTCCGTAACGCGCTTGTGTCAGACAACTCAAGGGCCCTTTAAGCCCGGTGACACCCGGTAATTTGTTTTCATCCGGAACCCGGACGTTATCCAGAAATAATGAAGACGTGATAGAGGCCCGCAAAGACATTTTGTGCTTGATGTCCGTCGCTTCAAAACCCGGCATACCTTTCTCTACCAGGAATCCGCAGACACCCTCTTCGGTGGTGGCCCAGACAATGGCGATATCAGCGATACTGCCATTGGTGATCCACATCTTTGACCCATTCAATATCCAGTCACTACCGTCACGTTTGGCATGAGTTTTCATATTACCCGGGTCGGAACCGCCTTGAGGTTCGGTCAGGCCGAAACAACCAATGGCCTCCCCGCGGGCCATCGCGGGCAGCCAGCGCGTTTTCTGTTCCTCGGAGCCGTAGCTAAAGATCGGGTACATGCACAGGCTGCTTTGCACGGAGACAAAACTGCGTAATGCACTGTCACCTCGTTCAAGTTGCTGGCATGCCAGGCCATAGCAGACACTGTTCAGCCCGGCGCAATCGTAGCCATCAATGGTGATGCCCAGCAGTCCCAGTTCGGCAATTTCAGGAATCAGTTCTGCCGGCATACGGTTGGTTTCAAAGCACTCGCCGATAATGGGCAGGACGCGTTCATCGACGAAGCGTGCGACTGAATTCTCGACCATGAGTTCGTCGTCGTTCAGCATTGACCTCGTATCCAACAGGTCCATTGAATCCAGCGCTCTCACCATATTCTCCTGACGTATCAATCCTTTAAAGATCATACTACAGAGCCTGCCTGCCTATATGGTCCGTTTATTGGCTCAATCGGCACTTCATTTGACTGATTGATTCGTTATGCGCTGCGAATTGGTGATCTGCCAATTGGCGTTATAGAGCCTGCTGGCTTTCAATTACGGGCAGGCGTATTTGGGGTGGCATTTTCCATGCTGTAAAGAACTTCTCTGGGCGGCCTTTTGTGTCCGGTTACCCCTTGGAAACGCCGCAGGAACGGCTGAAGGTTTCCAAGGGGTAACCGGACAAAAAATGCGGCGGCAGGAGAAGAAAACAACGGCCTGCCGAATCCATGTCTACTCTCGTTGAGAGTAATGCCGAGTCCTGCTTTGTCAGCATTTACACATGGGACAGCGGTGACTCGGCACCACTTGCCTTAGTTAACCATGTTCAGTCGGTCATAATCAGTAACAGATCTCTGCTGTCGACCTGGGTCCCGGCTGGCGCAACAATCTTTTCAACTGATCCGCTGCGTTCTGCATGGAGTACAGTTTCCATCTTCATTGCCTCAATAGACAAAAGCGGATCGCCCTGGTTGACCTGCTGCCCTTCCAGGACATTGACGTTGACAATCACCCCCGGCATAGGCGCTGCCACGTGATTGGGGTTTTCCTTTTCCGCCTTGGGCCGTGCCACACGAGTCGGCACGACCTGACGATCCGGAATGTTCACGCTACGGGGTTGACCGTTGAGTTCAAAAAACACCCGTCGTTCACCCTGCTCATCGGGCTCGCTTCTGGCTACGTAACGAATGAACAGGGTCTTGCCCTTTTCGATATTTACATCGATCTCGGTTTCCTTATCGAGTCCGTAGAAAAACACCGGTGTGGGCAAAACACTCAGATCGCCATATTGGTGTTGATGCTGCGCATAGTCCTCGAAAACTTTCGGATAAAGGGTGTGGGATGACAGTTCCGTATCGGAAACTCGTCGGCCGATCCGCTGTTCTACCGTTGTCCGGGCTTCTTCCAAATCCAATGGCGCCATGGTTGCACCGGGTCGGTCCGCAAGTGGCTCATCCCCCTTGAGCACCTTCCGCTGCAGCATCTCCGGGAAGCCGCCATGCGCCTGGCCGAGATCCCCCCGGAACAGACCCACGACGGACGCCGGGAAATCTACTTCCCGATCCGGATCCAAAACGTCCTCGGCGCTCAGCCCGCTGGTCACCATGAACAAGGCCATATCGCCCACTACTTTTGACGAGGGAGTCACTTTGATGATGTCGCCGAACAGTTCGTTGACTTTAGCGTAGGTCTCCGCGATCTCGGGCCAGCGGCTCTCGATGTCCAGCGCTCGTGCCTGTTCGCGGAGATTGGTGTATTGCCCCCCGGGCATCGCATGACGATAGATATCCGCCGTGCCCGAGCGAATATCACTCTCGAACGCGGAATAGTACTGGCGCACCACTTCCCAGTAATGGGAAATCTGCCGCAGTGCTGCTGTATTGATCTCCGCATTGCGGTCCGAATCCGCCAGTACCTCGATGATGGAACTCAGATTCGGTTGCGACGTGAGTCCGCTCATTGAATCTATGGCGCCGTCAACAGCATCCACTCCAGCTTCCACCGCGGCGATGATGGAGGCCGCTCCCACACCCGCGGTGTCGTGGGTATGAAAATGTATCGGCAGGTCTGTTTCCTGTCGAAGCGCCGTTACGAGTTGCCGCACAGCTTCCGGGCGGCAGACTCCTGCCATGTCCTTGATTCCCAGAATATGGGCACCGGCTTTTTCCAGCTGTTTTGCCAGCGTGACGTAGTATTTCAGATCGTATTTATTCTGCCCCGGGTGCAGCATGTTGCCCGTGTAACAGATAGTGCCTTCACAGAGTTTCCCCGCGTCCAGCACAGCGTCCATGGCAACCCGCATATTCTCCACCCAGTTCAGAGAATCGAAGACCCGGAACAGGTCGATGCCGGTCTCGGCGGCCTGGCGGACGAAGAAGCGCACGACGTTGTCAGGATAGTTGGTGTATCCGACTGCATTGGAGCTGCGCAGGAGCATCTGGAACAGAATATTCGGCACCTGCGCGCGCAGTTGCGTTAACCGTTGCCACGGATCCTCTTGCAGAAAGCGCATTGCTACGTCGAATGTCGCGCCGCCCCAACATTCAAGTGACAGTAATTGCGGGAGCAGCCTTGCGTATGCCGGTGCAATCTTCAACAGATCTGCGGTGCGCATGCGGGTGGCAAGCAGTGATTGGTGGGCATCGCGCATCGTGGTATCGGTTAGCAGGATGCGTGGCTCGTCCCGCATCCAGCGGGCAAAGGCCTCCGGGCCGTCTGCCTCCAGGCGCTGGCGGTGGCCGGCCGGGATCTCTGCCGGCAGGGATTTAGGTAGCGGGGCAACGCTGCGGGTTCGGGGTCCGCTCCGTCCCCGGACTTCCGGGTGGCCGTTGACGATGACATCGCCGATAAACGTCAGCAGCCGTGTGGCCCGGTCGCGTTTCTTCTTGAACTGGAAAAGTTCCGGCGTGTCATCAATAAACCGTGTGGTGTAGTCCGCAGACCGGAAGGTGGGGTGATTGATCAGGTTCTCGAGGAATGCCAGGTTGGTGTTGACACCCCGGATACGAAATTCCCGCAGCGATCGGTCCATGCGATCGATAGCTTCACCGGGTGTAGGGGCCCAGGTGGAGATCTTAACCAGCAGGGAATCGTAAAAGGGGGTGATACGAGCACCGGCATAGGCCGTGCCGCCATCGAGGCGCACACCGAAACCTGAAGCACTGCGATAAGTTGCGATGCGACCGTAGTCCGGAACAAAATTATTCTCCGGGTCTTCCGTGGTAATCCGGCATTGCAGCGCATGCCCGTGCAGTTGGATATCGTCCTGTGCGGGTAAACCGGCATCGACGCCGATAGCCTCGCCACTCGCTATCCGCAGTTGCGCCTTGACCAGGTCGACACCGGTGACTTCCTCGGTGACCGTGTGCTCTACCTGGATACGGGGATTGACCTCAATAAAATAAAATGCTCCGGAATCTACATCCTGGAGAAACTCTACGGTACCGGCATTGGTGTAACCGGCCGCCTGACCGAGTCGCACGGCGGCACCGCACGTTGATTTACGCATGGCATCGTCAAAGAATGATGCGGGTGCCCGTTCGACCACTTTCTGGTGCCGGCGCTGGACCGAGCAGTCCCGCTCGAACAGATGCACCAGGTTGCCGTGGTGGTCACCCAGAATCTGTACTTCCACATGCCGGGCTCGTCTGACCAGTTTCTCCAGGTACATCTCATCATTGCCGAAGGCACTGGCAGCTTCGCGGCGAGCACCATCGAGCTGAGCCACCAGGTCGGGCTCATCCTCCAGTACCCGCATACCCCGGCCGCCACCACCCCAGCTTGCCTTCAGCATGAGCGGGTAACCGATGCCCTCAGCCAGACGCTTGGCCTCATCCAGGTTGCCGGGCAGTGGTCCGGTAGCCGGAACCACCGGCACGTTGGCGTTTTCTGCCAGGTTTCGGGCGGAGACTTTATTGCCCAGGCTGCGCATTACTTCCGGTGATGGACCAGCAAAAATGATGCCGGCATCACGACAGGCCTCGGCCAGGTCGGGATTCTCTGCCAGGAAACCGTAACCGGGGTGGATGGCATCAACACCGGTTTCCCGGGCAATGCTCAGGATATTTTCGATATCGAGATAGGCGCCGATGGGGTTGCTACCCTCTCCGACCTGATAGGACTCGTCAGCCTTGAACCGGTGCAGGGCGAACCGATCCTCATCGGCGAATATGGCCACGGTGCGCATGCCTAGCTCAGTGGCAGCCCGGAACACGCGAATGGCGATCTCGCCCCGGTTGGCGACCAGCAAACTGCTGATGCTAGAAGATCCTATTGTCATAACAGCTCGATCCTAACAGCAGGAATCAGCACTTCACCCTGCAAACTGAACAATGCTTGCGATTATTTCAACCATTCTAACGAATGGCCAGATGTTGCCGAGGTTAATACACTCAGTTTCTGCTCACTATTATCTGAAGCTCGTCATCGGCTCATAGACACCGGCTTTGAAAACCAGGACCCGATAACTGTAGTGGCCGATCAATATGCCGGCAGCGGCAAGCAGAACTGCGATGAGGTTGCCGGGTACGAACCACAGGAGCATCATCGGCAGAATAAGGCCCGCACCTATGACCAGGGATAGAAATACCTGCCGGTATGCTCCGGTCAATAGCAATAATGCTGATACTTTGCCGCCCCTGGAACGGTTTTTGGCTGAGTACACCACGCTGGCCAGTACGATCGCATCGATTAGCAGCAACAACAGGATTTTGCTGACCAGAGATTCCTGGCCTTGTGGCATCACGGCGAACACTTTGTTCCAGCCCAGGAGTAGTGTCAGAACAGTGCCGCCAGTCAATGCATAGGTCATGCTCGAGACGGGCATTAATGCAGTATTCCATAACGAGATCGCAGTTGAATGCGACATGGCGAGTCCCTGGTAGGTCATCACGACCAGTGCTGCGCAGGCAGCAAGTAACTGCACGAGATTACCGACGGCCGTCCCCAGGCCCCAGGCTGTCTCGAGATCGAACGCAAGGATCAGGCAATGAACCGCTCCCAAGCCCAGGTAACACGTTATGGCCATCAGGCCGCGGCTGATCCATGATCGGTCGGGCCGCAGTATGGCTCGCCAGGATTGCATCGGTACACCCATATGAGTGATATGGAAATATGATTTAAAAATCCCGGTAATCAGCAGGCCGGCTACCATTCCGGTAACAAAATCAAATAAGAAGGATACAAAAAATATTCCGGCACCGAGTTCTCCACAGAAGAACGCATTAGCCATTGATGTGTCCCAGTAGCGTTGGAAACGAACGCCGACCTGAAAATTATCACCAACTATTTTTGAATCTTGTATGGTCATATAACTACTGCCTGTTGTTCTGATGCCATCAGTGGTCGGTTCTTGTTTGCCTCAATCGATGTAATAGACCTTGGGCCTGGTTTTTAACTCCGGCATCGGGGGTTTCCCGTTCCTTTCACGTATCAGCGTACTGGCTTTGCTGTCGGGATCATCCAGGTCGCCAAAGATGCGTGCTTCGGTGGGGCATGTCACGACACAGGCCGGGTCCAGTCCTGCATCGACGCGCTCGCTGCAAAAATCACATTTTGTAATCGTGCCGGGTACGAACCGCTTGTAGCCATCTTTTTCAAATGGCGTAAGTTCACTCGTGCCGAACAGGCCGTGGCTGAGCAGGTCCTTGTCGACTTGGGAGCGCTGGTCATACGGGCAGGCGACGGCGCATGAACTACAGCCGATACATTTATCGGCATCGACCATGACAATGCCGTCATCACGGGTATGTGTTGCGCCACTCGGGCAGACTTTCTCGCAGGGAGCATCTTCGCAGTGATTGCATAAAGTCGGGATGTAGACGCGCTTGACGGCAGGGTAGACACCATATTCTTCACTCAAGGTTCGGGTAAAGAACATTCCGTCCGGCAGAGAATTTTCCTGTTTGCAGCCGATGACGCATGCATTGCAGCCGATGCAGCGCTTCAGGTCGAAGACCATGCCGTATCTGGCCATCAGTGACTCCTCCCTTTGCCCGGTTTTTCGATGTCATCAACCAGATCGTAGACCGTGAGTCCCTGTTTGAGTCCTTCGGGCCAGTCATCCAGTTTAATGATTTTTACCCGGCACACGGTTTCCGGTTGCCCGGTTACGGCATCGGTGTTGTGCAGATCGTAGGGCAGCATATCGTTGAAGTGGCCACCTGCATGTGGCACCCCATCATGTTTGACCTTCATGCGTGAAAGAGAGTTGGATACACCCAGAGCATCGGGATGCCAGCCTTCGGCCGTGCCGATTCGCCCGTAGATTTTTCCATAGGGTGACTCGACTCTGACAATGTCACCTGCCTCAAGCCCTTCCGCAGCTGCAGTTTTCGGATTGAGCATCAGAGCGATATGTACCGGATCCCGGTAGACGATGTCATTAATCCACGGGTTGCCGATGCTTTCACCAAAGTTCAGCTGGATATCCTTGAAGAACATTCCGTAAAGATTGTATTCCTCGGGTTCTTCGTGCACCGGATCAAGCCTTTTTGTCGGCAGGGGTGAATAGTCATCCCAGTGCCATTCATCACGGAAGGGTACGTTGTGCTCTTCCATTTGTTTCTTTAGCTGATCTCGCTGGTGCAACATGTCTTCGACATAGAAGTGCAGGCGCATACCTTCCCAGGGCCGGTACCACTTGTCGGGGCGTCTTTCGGTAACCGCGCAGTTGTCGATGTACCAGTCGATACCCTTGTCATTCCACAGGCGGCCCTTGCGGTCAGCCATCTCCTTGTCGGTATATTTCTTGTCGGGCTCGAGCATCAGTTCAGGTTTGTGATCCAGTCCCTGCGCCATGTTCAGCACACCGTTATAGGCTTCGAGTATGCCAAGGCGCTCTGATAGCCCGTAGAAAATATCTTCCTCGGTCCTGGTGTCATACAGAGGTTCTGTTGCCGGTTGCCGCATGCACATCCCTTCGGTATGCGGAGGCTCGATCATGGTCATGTTCCATGTCTCCAGCGCATCGTGGGCCGGCAGAATGACATCCGCCCACATCGTGGTTTCGGTGGGAATAATGTCCGAGACTACGATGAACCGCATACTGGCCATGAATTTAAACCACTCTTCTCGTGGGCCTTGCAGAGCCCAGAGCGGATTCGAATGGCAAATCACCATGACGTCGGGTTTGAAATTAACGCCGTATTTTTCCGGATTCTGAAATACCAGCAGATTCAGATGCGGTGGATGGACGCCAACCGGGAAGTAGTCCATCAGGTGAAAAGTATTGGGTGGCCAGGAGAACCCCGGTACCGGTCCCAGTTGGTGTGGGGTCGGTAACAACATGCCGTCTTCGCCGGGCGCCACATGACTTTTGTCGACCCACTGATCGTCAAGCGTCACTCCTATATGTCCGCCGGGGGCATCAATGTTGCCAACGAGAAAATTCACCAGCTTGAACGCGTGATTGGTCTGGAATCCAAGTTTCCGACCCTGGGCGCCGCGGTAGTAATTGTAGGCAGCCGGGCGTAACGGCATGGTTCGTCCATCGATTTCTATGGTGGCGCCGATCTCTGCAGCTTTAAAAAATTCCCGGGCGATACGTCGCGTTGTTTCGGCAGGAACCGTGGTGATCTTTTCCATTTCTTCCGGGGAGCACTCGTCGAGAACGTCCTTGAAGCGCTGGAAGGCCGGTTTGCATTCCTTACCCGCTACTTCGAAGGCGCCCTCGAGCGCCAGTTTCTGGATGGTTGGGTCATCCCAGGGTTTGGCCCGGTTTTCAACCGAGTCCCAGACATAGACTTTGTCTTCGGCATTACGCACGAAATAGCCATCAGCACCAACCAGGTACGGGGCATTGGTATCCTTTCTGAGAAACCTGTAGTCAACCAGGTTCTCATTAACCATGACATGACAAAGCCCCAGTGCAAACTGCCGATCGGTTGCCGGGCGTATGGGGATCCACTCTTCTGATTTTGCCGCAGAGGTAGACAGTCTTGGTTCGACGGTGACACAACGCATGCCGCGCTCGACGCGGGCATTGGCAACCCAGTTGGACTGTGCGGCTGCATGCAGGTGTGAGGAAAATCCGTCACCGGTACCGTTGTTAATCCAGTAGTTGCAATGTTTGGCATCGTTGGCGGCTGCAAATGATGAATGAATATAGCCGTTAGCCGGGTGGTAGGCGCCACCGCACATCGTGCCGCCCGACTGGAAACAATTGAAATTACCAAAAGCGAGCGGCCAGACCCAGATATTGAATTTCTGAAAATCCTCCAGAGACGGCAGAATTTTTCTCGGGTCTTCACCGAGTGATTTCTTGATTTCCCGTGCTGTGATTTCGAGCGCCTCATCCCAGCTGATTGGTTCCCACATCGGATCCTCACCGGGCCCCTTTTTTGGATTCGTGCGCTTCATGGGTTGTTTGAAGCGGTTCGGATCGTAATGGCGCATGATGGCCGCGTTACCTTTTGGGCAAAGCCTGCCATTGTTCGACGGGTTAGCGGGATCACCTTCAATTTTATTGATGACGCCGTCATCAGTGACGTGAATAAGGGTTCCACATGAGTGCAGGCACATCTTGCACGTCGACCGTATCCAGCGGCCGGGTTTAAGCGAGTTCTGCACAGGCTGAGGGTCGTTCATCGTGGCCTCTCCTTGAGGGGTTTCCTTTGATAGCGTTTCCCTAATTCATGTTCCCGGGTCCATGTTCCCAGGCTACATCTCCCTGAGTACATGTGGCTGCCATAGTATTCGTTCACCGTTTCAGGGCAGCCCGAATCAGCTTGGATTACTGAGTCTAGAACCTTATTCGGCCAGGGGCCAGCCCGAAAACAGGGGTTTGAACAAATGGGCAAGAAGGGTGCTCGAACCGTCATATCCTCAGCGATTCATTAGGCTAAATTAGTGCTGCGATGGTCAGACACAGCATCACTGAGACAATGGAGGATCACGCCCTGGAGCGGGTTCCGGATGCTGAACGCGAGGGCTGGCTGCAAATTACCTGGAACACGGCCGGTCTGATAACGACGCTGGTTATTCTGTTTTTCGGTGCAGTCGTTTGTTTTGTTGCCGGTGTGAAGATCGCGCTTGCAGCAGGATTGGTTTCATTTGCGATCGGCAGCACAATCGGCTGGGCGTTGGCACGTATTGCGTGGCAGACCGGTTGTTCGAATACGTTGATTACGCGGAAGTACGGTTTGGGTATTCGCGGCTCGGCATTGGCCTCTCTGATTTTCGGGTTTTTGATCGTTGGCTTCCTGGCGGTTGAAAATGGTCTTTTATACCGGGGTTTTCTGTTCTTTTTTGAAATAGACAACAGCTGGCCGGCGCGGCTGACGATTTACGGCGGCATGACCGTCGCCTGGATACTGTTGACAGCATTTGGATTCAAACTGGTGACACGATTTTCTTCCATCATGGTGATTGGTTTTGTCGGCGTGCTCGTCTGGATGATTGTGGTCGTCCTGCAGCAGTCCGGCGGGACGCTGGCGGATGCGTTGTGGTTTGAGAGTCAGATGCAACCGGCAGTACTCACCGGACTGGGTGCGGAAGGTGACTGGGGCAAGTTTGTCTTCAGTCTGAATATTCTCATCGGTCCGGCTTGTGCGCTGGCCCTGAATACTGCCGATTTCGGCCGCTACGGAAAATCGACAGCGGATGTCGGCATCGCCGCTGCCATCGCAATCTTTACCCAGTCGATCGTCGTCATGCTGATCGGCGGCATACTGATGAAGTCCGGAGCGACACTGATGATCGATTACTACATCACCGTCGCCGGCATGGATCCTGATATGGCCAGAGCGCGGGTGTTGCAAAGTCCCGATAGCATCGCGGCAACCTTCATGGTGTTTGGAGGCCTGGTGGGATTTATATTGATGTTGTTTGCTCAGGCGAAGGCGCAGGTGTTGAACAGTTATAGCTCATCGCTTTGCATTGCCAACCTGGCCGATGCGGTGTTTCGGTGGCGTCCGGGTCGTGTGGCATTTGTTGTGCTGGCGAATGTCATTGCGCTGGCCATGCTGTACGGCCATATCCTCGAATTCGTCGAGGCATGGATACAGCTGATGGGGGTTTTGCTCAGTGCTCTGGCCAGTGTCATCATCATGGATTACTACTTTGTCGGACCCAGACTGGCATCCGGTAACGGGCACCCGGCTCATGAAAATGAAGATGAATCCGTAAACTGGTCGGGCGTCATTACAATCATCACCGCGGTGATCGTTGCGCATTTTCTGCTCGGGGATTATTTCCGGCTGGAGGTTCTTAGTTCGATTTTGTGGGTCATTTTTGTTTACCCACTGCTGCGGTTGCGTCTTCTCCGGGTATCGGCGGCATGAAAAATACTAAACCAATCAGCAAAGTCTGTGTCGTAGGCGCCGGGGCAATCGGCAGCCTGTTTGCCGGTCACCTGGGTGCAATAGTGGAAACATCGATCCTGACTCGTCGGACGGATCATGCTGAGCAGCTCAATAAAGAGGGTTTGCGTGTCAGTGGCAAATCCACCCGGCAAGTTAGCATTACCGCTGCGACAGACCCTGCAGCACTGGGCGATGTCGACCTGGTGATCATTGCAACCAAGGCAAATGCAGTTGAAGGCATTGCTGCAACCATGGCAGGCCATTTTCCGCGGGCCACGATGATGACCGTGCAGAACGGACTGGGTTGTGAGGCCTTGGTCGCCCGACAGGGGGACTGGCCCATTATCTCTGCAGTGACCTTCATGAGCGGGTTCCGGCATTCCGATGTGCATGTGGAATATGAGCTTGATACGGAAACCTGGATGGGTCCCTGGGCACAGGCGGATGCCGATTTTGCGTCGGTGGAATGTATTGCTGAATTGATTTGCAAATCCGGCCTTAAAGCCAGGGCATTTCCAAGCCTGCTACCTGCCCAGTGGTCAAAGCTGATTTTCAATTCTGTCGTTAACAGCATATCTGCAGCAACCGACTTGCCGCATGTTTCTGCATACGCGGCGACAGAATTTCCTACCGATCTGGGTCACCTGGTACGCGCAATGATGGATGAAGGCAAAGCCGTTGCACAGGCGCACGGTATTACGTTGCACGAAGATCCGTGGGAAATGAATGTGCAGGCTGTCAGTCATGGCCAGACCGGGGATGAAAGCTACGCGCATGTTCCATCCATGCTCGATGATGTGCGTGCCCGGCGTCTGACTGAGATCGACTGGATTACAGGTGCGGTGGTGCGTGAAGCTACTGAAGTCGGTGTACCTGTGCCCATCCACGAGACTTTGTACCGGTTGGTCAAGGCACGAGAATCGGGATGGAGCTTATGACGAGTCCGCTACGGAAAAGAATCAGAAACGGGAGATTACAATGAAGGTCTGTATCGTCGGTAGTGGTGCCATCGGCAGCCTGTTTGCTGCTCATTTGGCAAAAAATGAAGCTATTGAAGTCTGGGCTTTTGATCTGGATCAGCCGCATATTGATGCAATCAATGCGCAGGGTTTGCGACTTTCCGGTGTCAGTGATCTGGTATCGCATCCGCACGCAACATCCGACCCGGATGAGATCCCTGCGTGTGACTTTGGCATCATCGCTACCAAGGCACTGCACACCCGTGCAGCGATCGAAGCAACTGCGCGAGTATTTGAGAATGGTGCAGTTTGTTCGGTGCAAAATGGTGCCGGTAATGAGGAGATCATTGCTGAATTTGTGCCCAGGGTTATGCGTGGGACCACGTTTCCGGCCGGGCATATCGTCACACCCGGGCACGTGGAGCAGGATACCGGTGGCAAGACCTGGATGGGGCCATTCGAACCCAAACCCGCGACTATGGATGAGGTGACACGTCTTGCCGAAGCGTTGAGTCAAGCGGGTATGGAGACACTGGCCATGGAAGATGCACGCGGTGCGCAGTGGACCAAGTTGATCTTCAATGCGGCAACCAATCCCATTGGTGCGTTGACGCAGTTGCCGCATGGCGTTGCCTGTGATCAGGAGCAGGTGCGCAGACTGATTTCAGGTTTGGTTGCCGAAGGTGTTGCAGTTGCCGGCGCATTGGGCATTGAACTTGATAGTGATCCGGAAAAACTGATCGATCATGCCCGCGAGGTTGCTTACAACCATAAAGCCAGCATGTTGCAGGACGTTCAGGCCGGGCGGCGAACTGAAGTGGCTGCGTTGAATGGTGGCATTGTGGCGTTTGGTGAAGCCAACCAGGTGCCGACTCCACTGAATGCGGCTATCTGGGCACTGATCGAAGGCCTGGAACATTCCATGACGCGAAATAATTAATTACAGGACCAGCTCATGACTGAACAGACAGACAAATTCCAGCCCAGCGCGGTGGAAATCGAACGACGTTACCGCAACGTCAGGGCTGCCATGGCCGATGCCAATCTCGATGTGCTGATTGTCAGTGGCAGTGAATACACGGGGTTTGAGGGTGCGGTGCGGTACATGTGTGGTTTTCACCTGTTACACCGTTATGCCTATGTGGTGATTCCACGTGATGGTGAACCGACCTGTGTATTTCCCAGTGAGGCCACCTGGGTTGGTGATCATTCGGCAACGTTTATCGAACAGCAGGTTTTTCCGCCGCACTGTGGTGAGTGGATGGCAGATTATCTCAAGGATAATCGCCTGAACCGGGTCGGTGTGTATGGCATGAATTTCATTATGCCGGTGCGGGATTACCAGGCTTTGGCCGGTGCCGGGGTTGAGCTGATCGATTTCGATGAAGCCTTTGACCACGCAAGGGCACAGAAGAGTGAAGAAGAAATGCTCTCGGTACGTCGGTCCATGGAGATTAACAAGGCCGGCGTGCTGGCCGTGATCCAGGCCTACGAAGCAGGTAAAACGGAGGCACAACTCATGGGTGCGGCCGAAGCGACATTTGCCGGACTCGGCACGGCGCGCAACACCATGGATATGGTGCTGATCGGGCCCAATGGTTCGCTTCTGCCGCAAATGGTATTTCCGAGTCCGACCCGGCGGGTTCAGGACACCGATGGGCTTTTATATGGCCTTGAAGTTTCCGGGCCGGGCGGACACTGGATCGAATTTTCAAGGTTACTCGCGCCTTCCGGTGTCGATGAGGCAACCCGACGCCTCGTGGATCTGTACGCCGAGTTCCATGAGCTCGTGAAAACACATTTGCAGGCGGGCGCATCGGCTGAAGAAGTGCATAAGAAAGTGATGACGCCGTTCGAAGGAAAAGGCTACCGGCTCGGGCATGTATCCGGGCATTCCATCGGCATGACGATGATCGAAGCGCCACGTATTGGTGAAGGATCAGAATTTGAACTGCCCGAGAACATGGTCTGTTCGATGCATCCGCATGTCATGACGGAAGACCGTAAAGCCTGTTTATACATGCAGGAGACGTTCCGGGTAGGTATTGATGGCGGCGAGCCATTGTCGGGAATTCCGGTCAGAGTTTATGACGGCTCGGAAACGAGCTTGTAAACAGGCGGGTTTCGCCTGTTGAAAACGTTTAACAGAGGAGAAGGAAAATGAGTACTGCAGGAACAGCCAAGGTTGGGGTGATATTCAAGTCCTATGAGCCAATGTCTGCAATACAGGCCTATGCCAAACAAACGGAGGATTCAAATCTTCTCGGTGGTTTTTGGATCGCGGAAGCCTATCACTGGTTTCGCCAGTACGGGCATGAAGCGCGTGGTTGCATGGCGACGCTTGCAGCAGCAGCCATGGCCACGAAAAAAATTCCGATTGGCCTGGGTATTACCTCGCCCTATATGCGCCACCCGACGACTCAGGCGGCCGAAATGGTGGCTATAGATGAACTGTCCGGCGGGCGCTTCATCATGGGTCTTGGTGCCGGCAAGGTCGGGACGGAATACCTGGAGATCGATCAGAAAAAATTTACCCCGGTCAAGGTACATAAGGAGTCGCTGGATATTATTCGCGGCGTCATGAGCGGGGAGGCGTTTAAATACGATGGCGAACTGTTTCGCTGTGATATGCCGGCTGTTGATCGCAAAGGACGCGGACTGCGTACGGACATCCCGGTTTATATCGGGGCAACCGGTCCGTTCATGCAAAAGCTGGGTGGCCGGGATTTTGATGGTTTGCTGCTGCCGGGCCTGACTTCGCCGGGTTTTACGCGTTATGCAAGGGAAAACATGGGTAAGGGTTTCGAACAGGCGGACCGTCAGATGCCCGCAGACTTTCCGGTTGGCGGCGTCATTCTTGCGGCCTGCTCCGAAGATGGTGACAAGGCGCGGAATGCAACACGGCCATATACCGCAACCTATGTCATTAACAAGCTGCGCAACATCAAGAACAACATCATTCTGAGTAGTTCAGGCCTTCCTGATGAAGCCTGGAAGCCCTTTATTGCGGCCATCGAAGCCGGAACTGATGACGATGTCACGCATCTCGTCAATGATGACATGATGCGTGCATTTACGGTGATTTCGGGAACGCCCGATGATTGTCTCGTGCTGTTACAGCAGTTGGTGGACGCCGGCATGAATCTGCCCTTGATGGAGGTTGTTGGCGACAGCGAGGAGGATAATCTCGAAAGTATCCGACTGTTGGGTGAGAAAGTCGTACCAAGACTGAAGCCGGCAGCAGTCTGAGCTTTTACGTGCAGACACTCGATGGAGAGAAATAAATAATGAAATTGGCAACTTTTAAAAATAAAGCGGGTGGTGATGCTACGGTCGGTGCCTGGGTTAACGACTGTTATATTGATTTGCACGCGTTAACCGGCGGACAGCTACCCGCAACGATGCTCGATTTTCTGCAGCAGGGCGGGGCGGCGATGCAAACGGCGCAGAACGCCCTCGACAAGGTCGTGAATGATCTAGGCAACGCTGACCCGGCGACGCTGATGACTGCAGAAGGAAAACGATACGCCTGGAACGCGGATGAAATAGAGCTCTGCTCACCCGTGCCGCGACCCGGAAAGATCCTGCACACTTCGTGTAATTTTGATTCCCATCTGGAGGAATTGACGACCTGGAAAAACCCGGAGTGGCAGTCACATGACTGGCAGAGTTTTCATTTTGAGCATCCAACCGGTTTTCTTGAAGCGCCTTCATCCGTTGTGGGTTCAGGTGCAAAAGTTGTCGTGCCGCATTTTACGCAGCAACTCGACTATGAGATTGAGATCGGCATTATCATTGGCAAGAAGGCTTTTCGTGTCGATGTAGAGGATGCATTGGACTATGTGGCCGGGTTTACGATCTTCAACGATTTGTCGGCACGTGATATTCAGGCCCGTGAGCATTCCAATAAAGTCATATTGCTCGGTAAGAGTTTCGACGGATCCTGTCCTTTTGGCCCTCATCTCATCACTCAGGATGAACTGGAAAATTCTCATGACCTCGACATGAAATTGCGGGTTAATGGCGATGTGCGCCAGGATGCCAATACCTCCCAGATGCATTACAAAACCGCTGAGCTGGTTTCCTGGTGGTCGAATACCACCCTGGAACCCGGCGATATCATCACCAGCGGTAGCCCGCCAGGGGTTGCCGCCGGCATGGCCGTGCCGGACTGGCTGGGGCCCGGCGATGTTGTAGAAGCCACCATTGAGGGATTGGGTACACTCACTACCTACATCGTGGAGAACGAATATGGTCAATAGCGTAGACCAGGCTCTGGTTGCTAAAGCCATTGAGCAAGTCGATCGCAGTGCATTAATCGACCTGGTTGTGCAGCTGGTGAATGTCCCCAGTCCTACCGGGTATGAGGGCGATATGGGCCGTGCCGTACATCAGGTACTGCAGGATTCAGGATTTCGCTCGACTCTGCAGCCGATCGGTGACCAGCGTTACAACGCCATGGGTATTCTCGAAGGCGTGGGTGGCGGCAAGACCCTGATGTTCAACGGGCACCTGGATACTTCTTTTGGTCCTGAACAGGCGCACCGTGGTCTGGGTTATCGTTGTGAGGGTAACGTAGTTGATGACGAGTGGATCTACGGCATGGGCACCTTCAATATGAAAAGTGCCATGGCCACGTATGTCACTGCCGCCAAGGCAATCCAGGCAGCCGGTATCAAGCTGGGCGGTGATGTCGTGATCGCCGGCGTGTGCGGTGAGATTGAGAAAGCACCGACCGGTGAATTCGACGGTCCGGACTACCAGGGCTATGGCGTAGGTACCAAGTTTGCGATTACCCATGGTGCGGTGGCCGATGCCTGTATTCTCGGTGAACCGACCAATATGATGTTGATCCCGCGCCATTGCGGCACCACCTGGTTAAAAATCGAAATACCGGGGGTATTGATCCACACGGCCTGGTCGGAGCCAGAACAAAATGCCATCAGTAATTCGACACTGGTGCTGGATGCTTTGCATAAGTGGATGCCTCAATACATCGAGGCCAATGCCATTGGCGATTGGCGCCCGAAAGTTAATATCGCTGCGATTGAGGGTGGCTGGTCCTGGCGTGGAGCACGCACACCGGATACCTGTACGATCTATCTTGATGTCCGCACCATGCCGGATGTCATGCCGATTTCAGTGTATCGGGAAGTGCGGGAGCTGATCCGGGAAACCGTCCGGGAGCATGCCTGTCTTGGGGGTACGACGGTCGACATCTATGTATCTGCTCCGGGTACATCGATCCCGGACGACCATGAATTGATCGAAATGATTGTCGAAGCACACACCAGTCAACTGGGGACAGCGCCGGAGTTTGGTACTGAAATCTGGTATTCCGATGCAGCGCATATGAATCGCT
Source organism: Chromatiales bacterium (assembly GCA_002688175.1). Classification (GTDB taxonomy): domain Bacteria; phylum Pseudomonadota; class Gammaproteobacteria; order Steroidobacterales; genus SMWD01. The sequence continues at coordinate 2,383 of NZCC01000026.1, read as the reverse complement.
ACGGTATTCCAACCGTTAACTATGGTTCGGCAGGGCGAATTCGGTCGGGTGGCGGTGGTTTCGATACGCACCAGGGCGAGGCGGTACACATCGGCGATATGCTCGACATTATTAAAGTCTACATACAGTGTATTCTCAGTATGTGTGGTACGGCAGATTGATGGAGAGGTGACAGAATGGCTGGGAAGGCACTGCATGAATTGCTGGCAGATGCCAGGCTCTACGACCTCGGTCAGGCGTACTGGCCGGGCATGCCGGTGCATCCGTTTGATCCGCCGTTCCAGTTCTACATGTACCGCTACCATGAATATGTAGAGAAGGATCTTGGCAAAATAGAGCCGGGTTTCGGTGACGCCATTTCACTGGTGATCACATCGATGCATTCGGGTACCCACTTCGATGTACCCGTTCACATGTCACAGGACAACATGGTGCTGGGGCATGACATCCGCCCGCATCAGCGGGACACTGGCTTTGTCGATCTGCCTGAGCCGTTGCACAGTATGGAAGCCGTGCCGCCGCTTGTTCTGAGGGCTGTGATGTTTGATATTCCGGCGCTCAAGGGTGTCGATGTGCTGCCGGAAAAATACTCGATCACCGTCGAGGATATGGAAGCGGCTGCCGAACGTCAGGGGCTGAGCGTGAATGAAGGTGACTGTGTCCTGGTCCGAACCGGTTACGGGCGTTATTTTGAAACCGATGCCGATACTTATTTGTACCAATGGGCCGGACTATCTCCCGAAGCGGTACGCTGGATTGCGGAGAAAAAACCCGGGCTGGTAGGCACCGACAACCTTTCCATTGGCGTGCCCAATCTGTTTGACGCGCATCGTGTTCTGTTGGTTGAGAATGGTATCTATGTCATGAAGAGCCTGACCTTAGAGAGTCTGTCGGCAGATGCAGTGTCGGTGTCGACGGTCGTGGTCCTGCCGTTAAAGATCAAAGGCGGTGAAGCATCATTGGTACGGCCCATTGCCATTGCCTGATTTTTTAGCCTGAATGCTGCGACCTGAAGCCATTGAGAATGATATGAAAGACAAGATCTGGATCAGCGAACTGAATGAACGGGATGAAGTGCGGGCGGGTTTTGACCGCAGCAAACCCGTGCAATTTTACGATACAACGCTCCGGGACGGTGAACAGGCCGTCGGTGTTGTATTCACCCCCGATGAGAAGTTCGAAATTGCCTGCGGTTTATCTGACCTTGGTGTGGGGCGTATTGAGGCCGGTTTCCCCAAGGTATCTGCAGCCGATAACCAGGCCGTCAAGCGTATTGTGGAGGCTGGACTGGATTCGGAGATCTGGGGATTCTCCCGTGCCGTCAAGGGAGATCTTGATGCATTGATTGAACTCAGGCTCAAGGCAACATTAATCGAAATTTCTACCAGCGACATCAAAATGAAAGCCTATGGTTTTGATCGCCAGAAGGTAATTGAGCGTGCGACTGCCGCCATCGGTCATGCAGTGGACCATGGGATGAAAGTGCTGTTCTTCCCGGTAGACAGCACCCGCAGTGAGCTTGCGTTCCTGCGCGAAGTGTATGCAGCTGCGATTGAAGCGGGTGCCTCGGAGGTTGCTGTCGTGGATACTATTGGCGCCTGTTCTCCAGAGGCGGTTGGGATCATTATCAATGAAGTCCGGAGCTGGATAGGTGCGGATATGCCGCTGCATTTTCATGGACACAATGATTTCGGGTTGGGTACAGCTTCTGCAGTCGCGGCGGTTAAAGCCGGTGCGGACTGGGTACAGGGAACTGTCAACGGTATAGGTGAGCGGGCCGGTAATAGCGATATATGCGAAACTGCACTTGCGCTGAGTTGCCTGTATGACGTGCCGGTCAGCCTTAATCTCGATCAGGCGCGCAGGGTTGCTTCACTGGTTGAAAAGGCCGGCAATTACCGGGTTGACGGATGGCGACCGGTGGTGGGTGAAAACCTGTTCACTCGAGAGAGCGGGGCCGTTGCCAACCAGTTTCATATTCCTGCAGCCATCGAGCCCTATTCATCCGATCTTGTTTCAGCGCCAAGAAGAATAGTGCTGGGTAAAAAAAGCGGCTTGTCCAGCATCAAGCTTAAGTTGGAAGAATTAGGCCTTGAGGTTGCAGAAGATCGCCATGCCCCGTTGCTCGCATCAGTCAAGGAGCAGGGAACTGCCGCCGGCCGCCTCCTGACAGACGATGAATTTCGCAACCTGGTTCAAGGTGTGTGATATCAGTAACGTTATGAAAGTAAATTGATATCTGCAAAGTGATGCGCTCTCATCATAAATGTGATGAAGTGGATCGCACCTAACCAGTGACTGTGGTGTCAAGTCGGTATTTTCAGGCCAGCTCAGGATCCCAATGCTTACCGGTTTTCATCATCACATTTAGGATGGTGAGCAG
>NZCC01000025.1 GCA_002688175.1 Chromatiales bacterium | reverse complement strand
TGTCTTCAGTCGGGACTGCCGGTTACTGTTAACGCGTTCCATTCGATATTCAAAAATCGCACGTACGAGTGCTTCTTTCGAGCCGAAGTGATAGTGGGCCGCTGAAGAGTTGCGTTGCCCGGCTGCTGTATTGATCTGGCGCAGTGATACCGCATCAATACCGTTTTCTGCTATCAGTCGTTCACCGGCCAGCAGCAACGCTTCGCGGGTGCCTGAGCTACTGGCTGTTTGCTTGCTTTTGGTCATTCGACATTAATTACCAGTAGTGTGTCCACCGTGAGTTCTTGACAAAATGCGCATAGGCTTCACGCTTGCCTTCGGGCAGGTATTCCAGGTAGGCACTGGGGTCATACCGGGTTCGGTACTGATCAAATACCGGCTTGTACAAATTCATATGCACATCCGGAATTCGATGTTTTTTACGAAACTCGGCCATCGGCAGCATGGCAAATTTCTTGGTCTCGAATACATCAGCTTTGGCCAGTTCGACGCCGCGGGGGCCGAAGATTGACGAGCGGCCGGAGCCACCGTAAGACTCATCTTCGAAAAACCCCGGATGCCGGCCTTGCGTACTGACGGAATTGTTCGCGATCATCGTGTAAACGCTGTTGTGGTAGGAGGTCAGGCGCATATCATCAAATTCAAAGCCTCCGGTAGCAACCCGACACATGATTTCTGCGCCCTTGAATGCCATGCACCTGAATAATTCCGGTTCAAACTGCACAGCCGACATTGCGATGTTGCCAATGTCCGTCCGTACTACCGGGATGACCTCGTCGATACCGTACATCTCGACAAAACGATCGTAGACATCGTAAATGACCGATGTGTATTGCTCGGAGCCGGGAAACATGCCGCGCACGTTGCGCTGTTTCCAGTGTTTTGCCACTACATTACCGTCGGGTCCCATCATGACCATCAGGTGCAGGATATGGCCGGGCCAGTTCTCCGGGTCTTTGGCATAAGTGCCGAAAACAATGTAGCAGTTGTATTGCTTGGCCTTTTTGCCAACTTCTTCGATCTCCGGGCCCGGGACTTCCAGCGCGAAATCGTAGAGTTGATCGCGGGTCCATTCACTGAAACCGGTGATCGGGAATTCGTGAAATAACAATAAATCGCTCGGCATGCCTGAGCCCTGGGCGATGTCAATGCACTCAAGGAAATAGTCCAGATTTTTGCGGATGTCCGGGCCGGGATTGGTTCCGTCTACACCGCTGACACGGGTCTGGACGACGCTCGCCACAATCATGGGGCGGCGAAGTTCTACAGTCGGGTAGGTGCCGTCTTCGCGGACCATCGGTTCGGTTGTTTCGGCCATTGGGCGTTTGCTCCTTGTTTATTGTCTTTACGCTGGTCAGATTAGGGCTATCATAGCCGGAATCGGCAGGGAGCTGTCATTTAGCCTCTGCCCCGGAACCATGCGGTGAACGTATGGATTTGTTGCACTATCGAAACGAGATATCAATGACAGCAGATAAGCAGGAAGGTGTAGCGGTCCGCACAGTCGATGACCAGACCGTGCCCATACGTACCGGTGCTGAGTATATCGAGAGCCTGCGCGGCCGTAATCTGAATGTATACCTGTTTGGTGAACGGGTGGATGAACCGGTCGATCATCCGGTCATTCGGCCATCGATTAATGCTGTTGCCGAGACTTACGATCTTGCAATGCGCAACCCGGAGCTGGCCACGGTCATGTCACCCCTGACCGGCGAACGTGTCAATCGCTTCCTGCACGTTGCCGGCAGCGCGGCTGACCTCGTTGCGCAAAACAAGATGCAGCGGCGTCTCGGTCAGCTTACCGGGACCTGTTTTCAGCGCTGCGTGGGGATGGATGCCACCAATGCACTGCATTCCGTGACCTTTGAAATCGATGCCGTGCATGGCAGTGACTATCATGATCGCTTCAAGGCCTTTGCAGTCCAGATGCAGCGTCATGGATTTGTGATTGGCGGTGCCATGACCGACGTCAAGGGTGACCGCAGCAAAGCGCCACATGCGCAGGATGATGCGGACATGTTTGTGCATATCATCAGGCGTACTGCTGACGGTGTATATATCAGTGGGGCGAAGGCTCATCAGACCGGTTGTGTCAATGCGCACTGGTTGCTGGTGATGCCGACGATGCGCCTCGGTCCCGATGATCGTGATTACGCCGTTGTCGGGGCCGTTCCGGTTGATGCCGACGGCATCACTTATATCTACGGTCGCCAATCATGTGATATGCGCAGCATGGAAGCCGGGGATATCGATGCCGGCAATGCGAAATTTTCGGGACAGGAGGCAATGATTGTCTTCGAGGATGTTTTTATTCCGAATGAATTTATATTCATGGATGGCGAACATGATTTCGCTGCGATGCTGGTTGAACGATTCACTGCTTATCACCGGCGCAGTTATGTCTGCAAATCCGGTGTTGGTGATGTCTTGATCGGTGCTGCTGCAACAATCGCAGACTACAACGGGGTAGAAAAGGCATCGCATATACGGGAAAAACTAGTTGAGATGACGCACCTGAATGAGACGATTTACAGCACTGGTATTGCATCAAGTTATCAGGCGCAGAAGATGAAGTCGGGGGTATATCTGAATGACGATATGATCGCAAATGTGTGCAAGTATCATGTAACAAAAATACCGTACGAAATTGGTCGGCTTGCGCAAGATCTGGCCGGTGGCCTGATGGTTACGCTACCGTCACAAAAGGAACTTGAGCATCCGCAGATTGGCAAGATCATTCGTAAATATCTGAAAGGACGTAAGGAGATCGCGACCGAGGACCGGATGCGTATTCTGCGCCTGATCGAAAACATGACCCTGGGCCGCAATGCAGTCGGCTACCTGACCGAATCGATGCACGGTGCCGGTTCGCCGCAGGCACAGCGGGTTCAGATCGCTCGTCAGATGCAGAGCGAGTTCAAGAAAAATCTGGCCAAGACACTGGCCGGTATTGCGCCGGATTCAGCTGAAGAGATTTCAACAGAAATATCTGAGTACATGGGCCGCGTATTTCAGCTCACTGAGTCAAACGAATAACTCTGCCCGTCGACAGAGGTTTTTCTGGAGTATGCTGGATGCAAGGTAATCCATTAACCAATCCGAATTTTCGTCGTTTGTTTACAGCTCAGGTTATCGCTCTTGTCGGCACGGGCCTCAGCACGGTAGCACTCACCTTGTTCGCCTATGATCTGGTCGGTGGCAACGCGGCCGCGGTGCTCGGTACGGCAATGGCCTTCAAAATGGTTGCCTACGTAGTTTTTGCGCCAATAGTTGGCGGATTGGCGCACCTGTTTCCGCGCAAGTCATTTCTGATCCTGATGGATCTCATTCGCGCCGGTATCGTGCTCTTGATGCCGTTTGCAACTCAGGTCTGGCAGATCTACCTGCTGATTTTTCTGCTGAATCTTTTTTCAGCCGGGTTCAAGCCGGTCTTTTCAGCCACAATTCCCGATGTTGTTCCAGATGAACGTCAATATACACGTGCACTGGCGATGTCACGATTGGCTTATGACCTTGAAAACCTGCTGAGTCCGCTGCTGGCTGGTTTTGCCTTGCTGGTTGTGACCTATACCGGGCTGTTTGTCGCAAATTTCGTGGCCTTCATTATTTCGGCGGCACTGATCATCGTAACGCAGTTGCCCGCAGCTCAATCAATAGACCGTCTTGGTGGTCTGGGTCGGCAAATAAGTTTCGGACTATTGTCTTACCTGAGGACTCCGCGTTTACGCGGGCTGCTTGCACTCTATCTTGCTGTTTCGAGTGCCAGTGCCATGATCATCGTCAACACTGTTGTCTATGTTCGTGAAAATCTCGGTGGTTCGGAATCAGATGTTGCGATGGCGATGGCAGCTGCCGGCGGTGGCTCAATGATTGTCGCGTTGATACTGCCGCGGGTGCTCGATGTACTGCCGGACCGGCTCGTCATGTTAGCGGGATCCCTTGTCATGGCCGTGGGCCTGGTCTGGCTGGGCACCGGCCCCACCTTTACTGCAGTATTGGCGGTCTGGTTTGTGGTCGGGGTCGGTTGGTCACTGGTGCAGACACCGGCGGGCAGGGTTGTGATTCGTTCAGCTGCACCGGGCGATCGGCCCGCTTATTTTTCTGCCCAGTTCGCGCTGTCTCATGCCTGCTGGCTTATTTTTTACCCATTGGCCGGGCAACTCGGTACGCGAATTGGAGTTGAGTTGACGGCCTGGGTGCTGGCGGGTGGTATCGTTGTGTTCACGACTCTGGCTGCAATGCTGTGGCCGGCCGATGAAAACCTGCCGCTTGTGCATGCTCATGATGAGGTTGATCATGAGCACGAGCACGTGCATGGGGAACATCATAATCATGAACATGACGGTCAGGAAGACCAGGGGCCGCACTCGCATCCGCATCATCACAGCCAGCAGAAACACTCACATGCATTTGTGATCGATGATCATCACATGGCCTGGCCGCAGTCGTCACGGCCTTAGGCGCAGGCGTCTTTTCCTGTGGGACAAGCTGAGCAACAGACCCGCTATTGAAATCCAGCCAAGTCCGCCGCCGCCACTACTGCTGGCACTTCCGCCATTGCCGGCATCTACCGGGAATGTCGAATCAGTTGTGCTCAGGCATGAAGCCGCTGCGATGACCTTATCCATCTGGGTGATGCTGCAGCTGGAAAACTCCATTGCTGTTGCGGGAGAAATACTCGGACTCATGATGAATTCCATGTCCGGTGTGGAGGCGCACGCACCGTCCGGGTCACCATCATGCGGAGCACCGAGGCTATGTCCAATTTCATGGACAACGATCAGTGCGGTCAGGCTGGGGGTATCACTACTCAGTGATGCGCCGGTCGCAGGGTTGCAAATACCTGAGCGGCCTGGATGACCGAGGAAACTGATGCCGGCAAGCGGTTCACCGGTATCGCTCTTCAGGTTCCTGTCAGTTATCAGGTGTGTGTGGCCAAGATCAGCCTGGTTGATGATTCGCCAATCACTGAGTTCTTTAAGAAGGTTCTGCGCAATGGAAGTTGCCGAGAACGGGTTGCTGATGTCAGGTGTTACGGAAAATATACTGGCCACCTCAATATCAATACCAACCTGGTTCGTATACATGCCCTGAACGATATTGAAGATAGCTGTGATTTCGTTTTCTGTCTCGGCTGCATGGGTGTTGACGAAATCTGTGTCGGCAACGACACCAACCTGGAGGCGGGGATTGCCTGAGAATGTTGCATTGCTCGTCACGGACTGCAGTTCAGCGTTTAGTTTGGTCAGGGCACTTTGTCCGTCAATATATCCATCACTTTGCATCGTATCGCTTTGTGAAGGGCAGGCCATAAGTCCTTGTGGAACCAGTATATCGGCCAGGCGAAAGATCAAATTAGGAGGCGCATGCTCGGCTGGTATCTCAACCAGCAGTCCAGTCATGCGGCGATGTGGTTCGATGAGATATGTATCGATACCATCGGCAATGATGCCGCTCATTTCTTCGCCGTCCTGAAGCAGGCTGAACCATGAGCCCGGCAGGCCGACCAGGTAGCCGCGCAATTGTGTTATTTCAGGATTATGCAGAGGGCGCGATTCGACCGGCTGTAGTTCAAAGTGTCGCCCAAAGGCATCAAAAATGAATGGCTCATAATTATCGGCAGTAGCGAGGACGGTTGTCTTCTTGCTCGATAGTTTTGTCTCAATGAGCTGGACAGGCTCGTAATACAGGATCGAGATCGAGCTTTTTTCTTCAGCATGCGCCGTCAACGTCAGTATGAGAATCGATAGAATCAGTAAAGCCGGCATTGACGCGCCAGCTTTACGTAGCGGCGATATTTGCATCGAACAATTTTAGCTTATTGCAACGCAGGTAGCACCTTATCACCGATCATGCGGATTGAATCAGCGGGGTCGTCATGGATTCTGAGTGCAATTTCCGTAAATCCGAGTTCGGAAAATTTCTGCAGACGTTCCACGTGTCTGTCAATATCCGTTTCATCGCCCGCAAGGCTTAAGCCTTCAGCGAGTGCATCGACAACATGTTTCGCTACGCCCTCGATATTACCGTGTCGTTCGCGGAATGCTTTTAAAAATGGCCATTTGTTGGCGAGGATAGCGTCGACTTCTTCTGGCTTGACATAAGGCTCGAGCCAGTCGCGTTCGAGCCAGCCGCGGATTATTAATTCTCGTCTTGATTCTTCGAGAGAGACTTTTTTATCCTTTTTGATGTGCCAGGCAATGAAGTTACTGATGAGGAAATTGTCGGTTGTCCGGTCATTCTCGGCAAGTGAGGCACGAATCAACTGCATGCGCTCGCCCATCATTTCCGGTTGCATGTCGCTCATCATGATGCCGTCTGCAACACCGGCGGCCATTTTAATCATTTTCGGTCCACTCGCACCGTCATAGATGAGAGGCGGCGTATCGTGATGCCAGGATGAGGCAAAGCCCCTGGCATGATAAACCTCACCTTCGTAGTTCAGCGTATGATCGCCTATCGAGCCTTTGATGATCTCAAGGGCTTCGCGGGTACCGGTAATGCGCTTTCCGTAGTCAACGTTAATAACCATCGGCCATTCTCCGCCGGCGCCCACTACGACCATCGCGCGACCATCAGAATATTCGTTGAGGGTCAGAACTGCATTGGCTATCTTGGTCGGATGCATTTCATAGGGACTGACGATGACGACGCCAATCCTGATCTTTTTCGTTGCCAGTGCCGCCGGCACCATCGTCATGAAAGCGTCACGGGCACGAGCATAATTCTGGGCCCAGATGCCGCGAAATCCATATTTTTCTGCAAGCAGGCTCAGTTCCTGTATTTGTTCCGGTGTCAGATCGGCTTCGAGAATGATATCGAGGTCCATGGCAATACCTTCTTATTTTCAGTGGGGTTTAAAACAGTACCTAATGTGTCAATCTTGGCATCTGATCAATCGTGGTTCTACCCTGTATCAAATCGATAAACATCACCATCGGCCACTATGTGACCGGCAGTCGGTGTGGAGAAATGACTGCCGATCACCAGTACCGGTTCGTCGCAGAATCTATGCAGGAAATACTCGCGGGTCTGCAGGGCCTGCTGACGGTCAAAATCAAACGTACTGCACCAGCGGGGGCGGGCCATCTGGCACGGGTGATGGATCAGGTCGCCGGTTATGATGGCATGCTGATTTTGCGACGATATTCTGACGCTGACATGTCCCGGTGAATGTCCTGGCGTTGATTCGAGCCAGACTTCGTCCGTGATCTGGTGATCTGGAGTGATCAGGTCGGCCAGGCCGGCCGCAAAAACCGGTCTGACCGAATCACCACAGTAATCTCCCAGCGGTGTTACCGGTTGTTGATCGAGCCAATCCCAGTCGAGTGAACTGAACAGGTATCGTGCGCCCGGAAACGTCGGGCGCCATTCACCGTCTATCAGCATCGTATTCCAGCCCACATGATCGGGGTGTAAGTGGGTGCACGCGACGATATCCACCGCTTCACGTGGAAATCCGGCGTGGGCGATTTCATCGAGGAATGCACCCTGGCGTTCATGCCACGCCGGTACCGTTCGCTGCTTGTCGTTGCCCAGGCAGGTATCGACAACAATTTTCTTGCCCTGACTCTCTATCAGCAAAGAGAAAATGCTCGCTATCAGGTTACCGTCCGCATCGATAAAATGAGGTTTCAGCCACTCGATCGGCAGGACATTAGCGGGTGTCGCTTCCGGTAACATGATCTCGGCCGCCATTGAGGTATCTTCCGTCTCAATGATGCGCGTGATGTTTACATCACCAATTTGCCAGCGTTGCATTCAGGGTTCTCCAGCACCAGGAGTCAGGATAGCCGAAATTTGGCCGGCAGCCGGGTTACACTAAGCAGCGATCACTCGTCGGTCGTCACAGGAATTATTAACTAGAACATGAGCAGATCTTTCGCTGATATCCAGGCGCGACTGGACAGGCTCGAGCAACGTTCGATGTATCGGCGGCGCAAGGTAGTCGAGAGTCCGCAGGGCAGGGAACTGCTCGTCGACGGGCGTCGCCTGCTGAATTTCTGCAGTAATGATTATCTCGGTCTTGCCAACGATCCGCGAATCCGGGCAGCGTTCAAGGCTGGGGTTGACCGCTGGGGTGTCGGCGCCGGTGCTTCGCACCTGGTGTGTGGCCATACGGCCGCGCACCATGAACTGGAAGACAGGCTGGCGGATATAACCGGGCGACCGCGGGCCTTGTTCTTCTCCAGTGGCTATGCGGCAAATCTTGGGGTTATCAATGCATTGGTTGGCAAGCACGATTGTGTATTGGAAGATCGATTGAATCATGCTTCATTGCTTGATGGTGGCTGGATCAGCAGGGCGAGATTTGAGTGGTATGAGCATGGTTGCGTTGATGATCTCGATAACCGGCTCGCAGACGTTACTGCCGACGGAGGACGACAGCTGGTTATCAGTGACGGTGTTTTCAGCATGGACGGTGATCGTTGTCCGCTGGAGGCGCTCGTGCGTGTCGCCGGCCAGCGAGATGCATGGCTTATGATTGACGATGCACACGGGTTTGGGGTTATTGGCAAGCGCGGTGTCGGATCGGTCGACCCCGCCAGCTTTGATACTCAGCAGGTGCCGGTGCTGATGGCGACCCTGGGTAAAGCTATCGGCACCTCAGGGGCATTTGTCTCCGGCGATGACAGCCTGATTGAATACCTGATTCAACGCGCACGAAATTACATCTATACAACCGCGCTTCCGGCAGCCCTGGCAGCGGCCACTCTGAAAAGTCTTGAGATTGTGACCCGTGAGCATTGGCGGCGTGAGAAACTGGATGAACTCATCAGACGCTTTCACCGCGCTGCGGGTGAACTGGGCATTGCCGTACTGCCATCGGACACTCCAATCCAGCCTGTCGTTGTTGGTGATGCAGTGGCCGTGCTGACCGCGAGTCAGGCTTTAGAAGAGCGTGGATTCATGATTACGGCAATCCGTCCGCCCACCGTTCCCGTGGGAACTTCACGGTTGCGAATTACGTTGACGGCGGAGCATACGCACGAAGATATCGATAAACTGGTGACGGCGCTTGGCGAAGTGCTCGGAAGTAGTGCGAGCGCTACGGGATAATGGGGAGGACCGCTTGGACGGTTATTTCATAACCGGCACCGACACAGGGGTTGGCAAGACCCTGGTGGCGACCGGTCTGCTCGCAGCGGCAAACGAGCAAGGGTTACGTACAGTCGGTATCAAGCCGGTTGCCGCTGGTTGCTTCTCGGCGAAGACAGATTCCGGTTCGACATTGATCAACGCAGATGCACTCGCGCTGCAATCGGCGGCATCAATAGCCATCGACTATAGACAGGTAAATCCCGTTGCTCTGGAAGAGCCGATAGCACCACATATTGCTGCGGCGAACAGTGGTATTCATATGAGCGCCGGCGAGCTCGTGCAGCACTGCCGGCGAGTGACTGCAGATAGTCAGGCACAGTTTGTGATTGTCGAAGGTGCCGGTGGCTGGTTGGTACCGTTGAACAAGACCGAAACAATGGCTGATTTTTGCACCGAACTGGGCTTCCCGGTCATTATTGTTGTTGGCATGCGGCTCGGTTGTCTGAATCACACGTTGCTGACCGTGCAGGCCGTGCGTGCCGCGGGACTGTCCATTGCGGGTTGGGTTGCCAATTGTATAGAGCCTGACATGACGGCATTGGCGGATAACCTGCAGTCATTGCAAGATCTACTGTCCTTGCCGGCACTCGGTGTAGTGCCGTACCTCGGTGCGATGGCAACTGCGGATCAGGCTGCGAAGTATCTGCAGTTTGATTTGCTGACAAGGGTTATTACGTGAGTGAACTGATTGAATTCGACCGTGCGCATATCTGGCATCCCTATACGTCAATAACTGATCCGCTTGAGACCTTTGTGGTCGAGTCGGCTGCCGGTGTCAGGATTCGCCTGCAGGGCGGGCAGGAGTTGATCGATGGTATGGCCTCGTGGTGGTGTGCCATACACGGCTATAACCATCCGCAGTTGAATCGTGCTGTCGAAGAGCAGTTAGACAGGATGGCGCACGTCATGTTTGGCGGCCTGACGCATAAACCGGCGGTGCAACTGGCGCAGGCATTGATCGACATGACGCCGCCGCCGCTGCAGCAGGTTTTCTTTGCTGACTCCGGATCCGTAGCCGTGGAAGTTGCGATCAAAATGGCGCTGCAGTTCCACGCTGCTCAGGGCCGGCCGACGGCAAACAGGCTCATGACGATTCGTGGCGGTTATCACGGCGATACGTTCGGTGCGATGGCTGTCTGCGACCCGGTTAACGGCATGCATGAGAAGTTTGCTCCGCTATTGACCAGGCATTTGTTCCTGGATCGTCCGGCGACACGCTTTGGTGATTGTGTTGTTGAAGCCGAGATTGAAGCGGTCGAAAAACAGATGCGGCAACATCGGGATGAGATTGCCGCCTTGATTCTTGAGCCGATCGTGCAGGGCGCCGGTGGTATGTGGTTTTATTCGGCCGACTATCTGCGTGAAATCGCCGCACTTTGTGCGCGTTACGATATCCTGCTGATAGCTGATGAGATCGCGACAGGTTTTGGCCGTACCGGCCGGATGTTTGCCTGTGAACATGCCGGCATCGTTCCTGACATCATGTGTCTCGGAAAAGCATTGACGGGCGGTTACATGACATTAGCTGCGACGTTGACGACCGAGCGTGTCGCCCGCGGGGTATCAGCGGATGGTAGTGTGCTTGCTCACGGGCCAACTTTCATGGCGAACCCGTTGGCGATGGCGGTAGCCGGCGAAAGTATTCGCCTGTTGCAGCTGAGTCCGTGGCAACAGCGTATTGCTTCTATCGAGCGTCAGCTCAATGATGAACTGGCGATCTATGCCGACCATCCGGCCGTCAGGGATGTGCGTGTTCTGGGCGCGATTGGAGTGGTCGAGTGCAAGAATGCAATCGATGTTAGCAAAGTGCAGCAACGCTTCGTTGCTGCAGGTGTATGGTTGCGGCCGTTCAATAACCTTGTCTACCTGATGCCGCCATATATTATAGAGCCGGAAGATCTGCGGCGATTGACGGCTGCGGTTGTTTTGGCGCTGTCTTGATCAGCGTTGTCCGTCACGAGATTTCTTCTTGTCTTTCTTGTCGCTGTCCATGCCCGGCATGCTGGTGAACCGTTTCATCTGTTGCTGCAAGCGTTGTTGCGAGAGTATCAGGCCGGAACTGGGTAGCAGTAATACACGGTCACCAACATCCAGTCCGGATAGTACTTCGCTGAAATCAAGATCCGTCAGGCCGGTATCAATGCTGACCGGCTTCGGCCCGTCGGGTCCTTCGACTAACACCCAGTAACGGCTGGTGAATCGATAACCGGCGGTATTGTATTCTTCTCTGGGCTGCGGTTCGGTAGCCGACAGGCTTGTCCTGATGTCTTCTTCACTGAGGCCAACCAGTTTGCTGGACACCGGGATATCCTTGTCAACCCGCAAGGCCACGGTCCGGACGGCAACGACATTGCGGCGTTCAGCGATGCGAATCTCGACATCGGCATTCATGCCAGGTCGCAGCAGTCCATTGTCGTTGCGGAGGATAACGAGTACGGAAAATGTCGTAACCGTTTGATCCTCGACGGCCTTTGGCTCGATCTTGGCTACGTTGCCCTCAAATGGCTGGTTCGGATATGAAGCTACAGTCACGGTCACTGGCTGACCGGGCTGGATTTTACCGATATCCGTTTCGTCGACGAGTGATTTAACTTGTACCGAACTCAGATCGGCCATCTTGAGCAGCAATGTTCCGCCGCCGACATCCATCGTCGGCGATGAGATGACCTGGCCGGTTTCAACCAGTTTCTCAATCACGGTTCCACTGATGGGCGCTCTTACCGTCGTGTCATCGAGGGCGATGCGGGCATTCTCGACCGCAACCTGTGAGCGAATGACCTCGGCCTTGGCATTGGCAAATTCGAGTATCGTCTTTTCGTAGTCAACATCGTTGATCGTGCGTGAATTCAACAAGGTTTTCGACCGCTTCGACTGAGCCTCGGCTATCGACCGGCGGGCAAGCGCAGCTTCAAGTTCCGCCTCGGCCTGGGCAAGCTGATTATGTGGCGCCCGTTTGTCGATCTCGACGAGCAGTTCACCCTGTTCGAGGAAGTCACCGGTTTCTTTACTGATGTTGAGGATTTCTCCTGATGCCTTGGATTTGACCTCGACGGTCAGATACGGCTCGATGATGCCGGCGGCTTCGACTGCAATAACGATGTCACGGCGTTCGACCGCTGCACTGTCATAAATTACAGATTCCTGTTGCTCTTCGCAGCCGAAAGTGCCGAGCGTACTGAGCAGGACAATAAGTATTTTTTTCATCGCCTCAGTTATTCTTCCTTGTATCGGATTCAATCCTGCCGTCAAGTAAACGAATTTTTCTCTGTGCATGATCTGCAACGCCTTCATCATGGGTGACAAGGATGATCGTATGGCCTGTGGTATGTAGTTCGTCGAACAGGTTCATGATCTCTTGTGCGGTGTTTGAGTCGAGGTTGCCGGTTGGCTCATCGGCCAGCAGCAGACTCGGCGAAGTTACCAGTGCTCTGGCGATTGCGACGCGTTGACGTTGTCCGCCGGAAAGCTCACTTGGTTTGTGATGTATTCGATCCGCCAGGTTAACCTTTTCTAAAACCCGGATAGCTTTTTCGTGGCGTTGTTTCTTGGATACACCGGCATAGATCAGCGGCATTTCAACATTGTGTTGCGCTGTGGTTCGGTTGAGCAGGTTGAAGGTCTGGAAAACAAAGCCAATTTCTCTGTTTCTGATTCTGGCTAGTTGGCGGTCACCCATGTTAGAAACCAGTTTGCCGTTTAATTCATAACTGCCCTCATCGGGGCTGTCCAAGCAGCCGATCACGTTCATAAGTGTCGACTTGCCCGATCCGGATGGACCCATAATTGCCGCGTACTCACCTTGTATGATGGTTAAATCGACGCCGCGTAAGGCATGTACGACCGTTTCACCCATTGAATAACTGCGGCACAGATTGCTGGTCACGATGACAGCCTGTTTGTCGTTAATCGGGTTTTCGGTAACAACCTGCATATTAATAGAATAGAGAGAAAATCAGGAGTTTGCATTGCAATCCAAAACTAATTTGCAACACTTTGTAACAGTCCGCGGGTTGGTTAGTGACGCATCCAGCGGAGTAGTCGGGCAGAAATATTAATTACGCGTTGCGGCACATGTGCTTTTTGCCATTCACCGGCGGCAAACTTGTTGGCTTCCGCAAGCGTTGGGTAGATGTGAATCGTACCCAGAATCTTTTTCAGGCCGAGACCATTATTCATGGCCATGACGAACTCTGTGATCAGGTCTCCTGCATGTGGGCCGACTATTGTTACACCGAGAATTTTATCGCTACCGGGTTGTGTCAGTACCTTGATGAAACCGTTGGCTTCACCATCTGCAATTGCCCGGTCGAGGTCATCAATACCGTAGCGCGTGATCTCACAGGCGATGTGCTGTTCACCTGCTTCCTGTTCGTTGAGTCCGACCCGGGCAACTTCCGGGTCCGTAAAGACAGCCCACGGCAGAGCTGAATAATCGACGCGAAATTTCCAGAAGCGACCAAACAAAGCGTTCATTGCGCAGTACCAGCCCTGATGTCCAGCGGCATGGGTAAGTTGATACGGCCCTGCAACGTCACCACAAGCAAAAATATTGGGCATTGATGTCTGTAAAAACTCATTAACGGCAACCGTGCCATTGGGGTTCATCTCGATATCGAGCTTGTTGATACCGAGTCCGGCCGTGCTGGCGCGGCGGCCAACAGCCACCAGAACACGATCATATTCAATCGTTAGTTCCTGCAGCGCTGTATTTGTTTCATCGGCAGGTATGCAAGTAATTTGTGTTTGGTCATCAAGCGTCGTGAAGTGGTCGGCTCGATAGCCTGTCAGGACACGAATGCCTTCTTGCGCAAAATGTTCGGTGACAGCCTGAGCAGCATCTATGTCTTCTTTGCCCAGTATCCGTGACTCCATTTCAATCAGTGTGACCGTGCTACCCAGTCGGTTGAAGGCCTGGGCCATTTCACAGCCAATCGGGCCGCCGCCAAGAATAGCGAGTCGTGCGGGTAGTTTATCAAGAGCCCAGAGATTGTCTGAGGTCAGGTAGTCGAGATGGTCGAGCCCGGCGATGGGTGGAACAAATGGTTCGCCGCCGGTAGCGATGACGATATTGCGCGTAGTAATTGTTTGATCATTAACCGTTACAGTATACGGCGAATCTATGACAGCCTGCCCGGAGATGCATTCCACGCCAAGAGCTGTGAACCGCTCAACAGAATCATGCGGTTCAATGTGTCGGATCACATCATGTACACGTTGCATGACCTTTGGAAAATTGACCTCAGGAATTCCGGCGCTCAAGCCAAATTCATCAGCGCGCCTGATGTTAGCCGCGATCGATGCCGAACGGATGAGCGCCTTGCTCGGTACACAGCCGGTATTCAGGCAGTCACCGCCCATGGCCCCCTTCTCGATCAATACTACCCTGGCTTTAGCCGCAGCAGCGATATAGGCTGTTACGAGGCCTGCCGAACCGGCGCCAATTACGACAAGATTGGCTTCGAAATGTGGTGGTTTTTTATGCCCCTTGAGGTGTCGCCGGGCTGTAACGACTTCAATGATTTTTTTTGTAAGTAACGGGAATATTCCGAGCAGGACAAATGAGCCAATTAGTTGTGGTGATGCAATATCCGCAACGTTTTCGATGCGACTGATTTGTGTGCCCGCATTTACATAGACGAGTGTACCGGCCAGCATGCCGGCCTGGCTGACCCATGCAAAGGTCCAGGTCTTGAGTCTGGTCAGTGCCATCGCCAGGTTAATTGCAAAGAAAGGAAAGATTGGAACCAGGCGTAATGTGAACAGGTAATAGGCACCATCCTTTTGTACGCCGGTGGCAATGCGCTTGGCGGTAGCTGAGAAACGTCGTTCGATGGAGTCACGAAATAAAAAGCGGGCAAACAAGAAGGCCAAAGTTGCGCCAATTGTACTGGCAAAAGATATGATTAAGGTGCCGATGACAAGACCGAACAGAGCGCCGCCGACCAGTGTCATGACTACGGCGCCTGGAATGCTCAGGGCGGTTACAGTTACATAAGTTAAGAAGAAAATTAGAACGGCTGTAGCAAAATTCTCGGCAACAAATGACTGCAATTCAGCTTGTTGCGCCCGGAACGCTGTCAGGGTCAGATAGTCATCAAGACCCAGAGTGAACACTGCCCCGACGATGGTAATGAGGATAATGGCTGGCAATAATCGTTTTTTCATATCTTAAGCATGAGTTACTTACTTGTTGAAGTTGGTATTTTCCCATGTTAATTCAAGTCTGAAAGGTCAGACAGCGGTGACTCTTAATAGTTCTATTGGCGAAACTGATCGTATTACGTACAAATCATTCGAATTTATCGAGATGAAGGCCGACAGACGTTTTCGATGCATGGTTTCAGTGTGATCAATGGTATGCTGTCAGGATAGGATTTAACCAAGAAATGCATGTCAATATACGGGGGAGTCTAACGTATGGGTTGGTCATGGATGAAGCGAGTGCTGCCCGGTGCTCTGATTTTTTTTCTGGCGATAAGCTGGTCATTGGCGGCATGGTCACAGGTCGAGGAAATCGTCGTGACTGTGCGGAAAAAGGGTGAAAACCTGCAGGATGTACCGATGTCCGTTTCAGCCATGGGTGCAGCGGAAATTGAGCGCAAAGGCATTAAGGACATAGCCGATATCGCACAATTTTCAACAAGCCTTCAGTTTGACGAGTCTTTTGCACAGAGCGATACGCGTATCGCTGTTCGTGGACTGTCGCCAACCCGTGGGCGACAGAATGTTGCGTTATTGGTCGATGGTGTTGATGTTTCCAGTGAGGCGATTACCAGCTCAGGTGGTTCGTTGCTGCTCAATACCAGGCTGGTTGATATCCAGCGCATTGAGGTTGTACTCGGGCCACAGATGGCACTGTATGGGCGCAGTGCATTCAATGGTGCTATCCAGTACATCACTAAGGATGCCGCGGATGAATTCGAAGCTGATTTCAAGCTCGATGCCAGTAAAGCTGATAATTCAGGGGGTGCCCGCCAGTATGAAGCTATTGCAGGTGTCAGTGGCCCGATTTTTGGTGATGCGTTGGGGCTCAGGTTAAATGGTGCGTTGTGGGACGATGAGGGGTTTCACCGCAACCAGATTACCGGCAAACGCATCGGCGGCGGAGAGGGATACGGTCTCGCGTTGACACTGAACTCAGATATCGGCGATAACCTGTCGTTTAAATTCCGTGCCGAATATACCGACGATGAAAGCCAGCCGAGCGCACAGGCTTTCCTGAAGTTTAATACTGAACTGGATGTGCCCCAGGGGGCATTCGATGCTGGAGTTGCTGAATGTTTCCCTGATTTTGTTGATTTTGTAGCGACGAATCCGGCTAATATTCCGGACTATGCCAATAATCAGGCATATCGCGATCGCGGATTGCGACTCCTTGATCCAGCTTATGTTGCGACACTCGACCCGGCGACGCTCAATCCTAATTTGCCTGAATTTGTGATTCCGGCGGGTGGCGGGCCGTATTGTGAAGAACGCACGCCGGTGCGAGTAGGCCGAGTTCCGGATGGTGATTCACTTGCCGTGACCCTTGCCCCGGATCCGACGACACCTGGTGTTGATTACCAGGGATTTGATCGCGAGATGTTTCGCCTGTCATTTGTTGCGAGCTACGAGGCTGAAAGCTGGTCGCTCAAGTCAATGACGGGTTTGACTCACGATGACAACATCGAGCAACAGGATACAAACGCATTTGCAATTGCATCTCCGGATGCGGGCAAATTTTTGGACGGTAATCCGAATACGTTTGGGTTCAATAATTCCAAGGCAACAAAACAGTTCAGTCAGGATATCTATGCGAGAACGAGTCTTGACGGACCTTTGAATGGCACGCTTGGTGCGTTGTACTGGCGCGAGTGGGTGGATAATCGTTCGAAATCGATCACTGCACAGGGCTCTGGTTCGCATTGTTTTTGGAACAGCGTGAGTGGCGTTCTTTTTGATATTGAAAATGCTTGCCCCGGTTATACTGAGATCCCGGTTGCACCTTATCAGCAGGCTGGCGCCCAATTCCGCAAGTTAAAGCCAAGCCCAGCCGATCGTGACACCGAGCACTGGTCAATCTACGGCACCCTGGATTTTGAATTTGCTGAGAACTGGACGCTTGCTTTCGATGGCCGGTATAACCATGAAAAGGTTGACGTAGAAGGTCCGATTTTCTTTGATCCAGGTGCCAGCGGCGGTCCAGGTGGTTTGAATCCCTGCGGTATCTTTTTCCGTCCTTGTCAGACGTTTGATGATTGGCAAGCTGATGGTAACTGGTTCGCCGATAAGTTTTTTCCATGGACTGACGAGGCAGTGGATGGCACGGATCTTGGTGCGTTCGTTCCCGATGAGGCTCTGCTCGCTTCGATTCCGGATTTATGTCGGCAGCAGGACCCGGATGCTGTCCAGCGTTCGATCGCCGAGGGTCCGTTCCAGATTGAGCGCGATGCAGAAGGGATACCTGTCTGGAACAACGGCGTCGTACCGGTCCTTGATGCTGACGGAAAGGCGGTTTTAACCCCCGGTGGCCCCGATATGTTCAATCCATGGTGCGTTGATCAAGAGGGCAATACGGATAGCTGGTTTTCACCCAAAGTCCGGCTCGAGTGGGCGGCGGGTGACGACATGCTGTTCTATGTTTCCTGGTCCCGTGCACGCAAACCGGGTGGCTTCAGCTTGCTGACCATTGGTTCATCCGGGTTGAACCGGGAGTTGGCCGAGTTCGATGCTGAAAAGATGGTTGTCTGGGAGGTCGGTGCTAATACGAACTGGTTTGAGAATACGATCGTGTTAAACGGATCGGTCTTCTTTCAGGACTTTACCGACAAGCAGGCGTTAACATCGGCGCTGGGCAATGACGGACGGTTAATCTCCAAGATTGAGAATGCCGGATCAGCTGAGGTCTGGGGTTCGGAAATCAGTATCGACTGGAGCCCGATCACAGAATTTCTCGGCGGTAACTGGCGAACAAGCCTGGGCTGGACCTGGTTACCTGTACGCGAATACACTGATTTCGTAATTTCTTCTACGAGCCCTACCACATCTGCCCATGCTCGTAACTGCACGCCTGATGGTGAATTGTGTTCTATTAGTTATACAGGTAAAAAACTGGAGAACTCGGCCGAGAATTCCGTGAATGGTTTCGTTCAGTACATGATTCCACTGACGGCGTCGGTCAGTACGTATATTGAAACTGATGTATTTTGGCAGAGTAAACGTTTTGTCGGCATCACTAATAACCTGTGGACAGATTCCATCCTGGAATTCAATTTACGTATCGGTCTCGAGGGCGAGCGATGGGACGCATTGCTTTATGTCGATAACCTGCTCGACGATGACACGGTTCGTTCCGTTGGCGGTGGCCCTGGACTCGGTTGTTGTTTCATACTGGCCAGCGGCCTCGATGTTGCAGGGGATCCGCCCAGGCCGAGATCGGCTGTAATGGTTGATCTGCCACTGTTTAACACGGCGTTCCTGCCCGATCCGCGGATCATTGGTGCGCGGATCTCATATAGCTTTGGCGGTGGTTGAGTCTTCAATTCGCGTCATTTATATGAAGCAGACATTATTAAACCTGTAGGAGCGACTTCTAACCGTTAAGGCATCTGGAGCTGACCAGTCTATTGGAATTTGTATGAGAGACTTACTGAAGAAACTTCTGGACCATGAGATTTCACGTCGGGAGTTCGGTGTTGGCTTGACGGCACTCGGGTTCAGTACTGCAGCTGTCAATTCGGTGCTCGCATCTACAGCTGAAGAATCTGATGGGTTGCCCCGAAATGGCATCAAAGTTCAAGGTAACGGCGCCGATATCCTCGTTGAAACATTCCTTGCCGCCGATGTGCGCTACGTCTTCGGAACGACCGGTACCGGTATGTCACCATTTTTCGATGCGTTAACTAAAAAAGAAGGCGTCGAATGGATCATGTCGGTGGTCGAGTCGCAGGCAACTGCGATGGCGCATGGCTATGAGCTGGCAAGCGGTACGCCAGCTGTCGTCTTTGTGCCAGGCGTGGCGATCCCGAGCACGATGAACATGCTGTACAACGCGTACAAGGATGATTCATCGTTACTCGTGTATTCTGATGGGCCAAGTACAGAAATTCCGTTTCGCGATATGTTTCAGCAAATGGAAGACTGGGTCGAGCCGATGGTCCAGTTCACCAAGTGGCGCTGGAAAGTTGAAGATGCTGAGCACATGAGTGAAATTGCTCAACGTGCTTATAAGCTTGCAGTCACACCACCGGGCGGGCCTGTGCATGTTCGTATTCCGTTGAATGTCCTTGCGGATCCTGTAATCAAGAATAATACAGTTTACCCGCAGCGACGCTTCTCGATTGCAGCTGAGATGAGGCCGAAGCCGGATCTCGTTGAACAGACGGCCAGGGCATTGCTCAATGCCAGCCAACCGACGATCACGGTTGGTTCGGAAGTGACCCGGACCGGGGCACAGGACGAACTCGTCGAATTAGCCGAGGTACTCGGTATCCCGATTGCTCAGGGCTATAGCGTCTTTGGCGATTTTCCCTGGCGGCATCCGCTCTGGGCCGGGTTTCATGGACTCGGTGTGTCCAAGGCACTTGCGGGCACTGATGTTTTTATGAGTCTCGGTGTTCAGATGCCAGGGCCCGGTATTTTTACGTCACCGCCGCCACGCAAGGCGACCATTATTGAAGCACGCGTTGAATATCAGAACATCGGTACGACGTATCCGACGGATATCGCTATTGCCGGTGGTATCAAAGAAACGATCATCGATTTGACGGATGCAATCAAGGCCATGGCCAGCGCTGAACGCCTGAAAAAAATCAGTGCACCTCGGCTTGAGGCCTGGCGCGATGCGCAGGCCAAGGCTGAAGTGGTGCGCAGGGAAAAGGCTCGAAAACATTGGGATGCGAGTCCGATGTCATGGGAGCGTATGTCAGCCGAACTTGACCTTAATCTTGATGACGATGCGATCATCGTGCCTGAGCTGGATTATCGAACACCATTTTATTGGATGGATTTTGACCGTGGCAAGAAAACTGTCATTGGCCAGACGACAGGTTTTGCGCTGGGCTGGTCGATCGCTGCCGCGCAGGGCGTCAAGATTGCTGAGCCGGACCGACAGGTAGCTTGCCTGGTCGGTGATGGTGCGATGTTGTTTGGTGAAATTGAGGCACTCTGGAGTGCATCACGTTATGACATTCCGATTATTATAGTAGTGTTTAATAATCGCAGCTATGACAATGAACGTAACCGAATACTGAGTCGGTCACCACTGTATACACGCAAGGATACGCGTGACCAGTGGCGTGATATCAGCGGTTATCTCGGTGATCCGATCGTGGATTTCACCGGGCTGGCAAAGAGTTTTAACATTGCCGGGGAATTGGCCGAGACACCAGATCAATTTCGCAAGGCCCTTAAAAATGCCCGGGCAGCAACTCGTGAAGGGCGCCCATATCTGATCGATGCGATTGTGATGCAGGTCGATCAGCGCGGAAATCCAACTGACAAAATCTGGTATCCGCAAATTTCGTTTGCTGATCGGCGCGAGCGAAAGGTTTAGCAGGCGAGGCAACTGGCTGACATTTATTCTGGCCGCTGCGGGATCAGCTTTCAGTTGCAATGTCTTACCGGATTTCAGATATTGGCTAATAGAATAGTAACCGACATAGCACTTGTCAGGTTATTGGGCTGAGTTGCGCATATTATTGAGTTTATCGCGTATATTACATTTCAGGTGACATCGGATGATGCTTGTAATCAGGAGTGGGAGATGAATATGACGGGGTTTCGGGTCGTGGCATTTGGCCTGGCTAGTATTATCTTGTGCTTTCAGGGAGTGCACTTCACTTATTTTAAATTTTCGGCTCTTCAGCAGAATTTGTGGGTGAACTTGGGCTCAGGTAGAGCGCCAAGTGCATGATACAAGGCGATTTCCATCGCGTTGTAGGTCCGGAATC
>NZCC01000024.1 GCA_002688175.1 Chromatiales bacterium | reverse complement strand
GGTGACTTCAACCGGTCGACGCAACACATTGGCTAAAACGTTCGGCTGGTGTTCTGAAGTTTAACGTTTTTCTCGGTCGCTCATTGAGTTGCCTGGCGACGGCATTCAACCTGTTCTGGTGGATGTTCGAGAGGTCCATTCCTTTCGGAAAGTATTGTCTCAGCAAGCCGTTGGTGTTTTCGTTTGAACCACGTTGCCAGGGGCTGCGCGGATCGCAGAAGTACACCTTGATGTCGGTGTCCAGACTAAAGCGTTTGTGATCGGCCATTTCCTTGCCGCGATCCCAGGTCAGTGATTTGTAGAGCTCCCGCGGCAGCTTGTGAGCATGCTTGATCAATGCGTTGATGACGGTCTTGGTGTCCTTGCTCTTCACTTTGACCAGCATGACGTAGCGCGTATGACGTTCCACCAGGGTTGCGATCTGGCTATTGTGGCTACCGATGATTAAATCGCCCTCCCAGTGACCCGGGACGGCTCTATCTTCAACCGAGGCAGGCCGCTCGGAGATCGAGACGGTGCCAGTGATCCTGCCGTGAGTTTCCGTCTTCTGTGTGTGATGACGTGAACGACGCATGGCACGGGTCCTTCGCAGATGTCCCAACAGCTCTTTCTTCAAGGCCCCCCGGGCCTGTATGAACAGGCTGCGATAAATAGTCTCGTGGGACACCTGGTAATCCTCATCATCCGGATACGCATATTTAAGCCCGCCGGCGATCTGTTCGGGTGACCACAGTCCCCGTAACTTCCTCGCTACGATGCGTGCCAACCCATGGTTCTGAACCAGTTTACAGGTCTTGGGTCGGCGTGCCCGATCCCAGGCGGCTTGATCTGCCTTGCTGGCCCGGTAACCTCGCTGGCCATCATTGCGGTTGATCTCACGACTGACTGTAGAGGGTGCGCGACCCAGCTCAGCCGCAATCGAGCGAAGCGACTGGCCGGTCACCACGCTGCGGGAGATCTCTTCACGTTCGGCCAGGGTCAGCGCATGTCGCGCCCGGCGCCGTGGCTGCGGACGTATGCCGCCAGTCTCAGCCAGAATGCCCCGAACTGACGAATGATGACGATCAAACAGACGGGCAATCTCATGCAGCGAGTCGCCTGCCTGCCAGCGATCCCACATCAGCGCCTTGTCGGCTTCGCTGTAGTAAATCCTTGTCCGATACTTCATGGGCAACGTCCTCCTCTCTATACCAAGAGAGTCTAGGTGTTGCGCTCACCGGTTGAGGTCACCACCGAAAATAGTGGTAAGACTCTGTTGCTGGGTACGAAAATCATCGGTTTCGCCACCATCACCGAAAACATCGTTACCAAAAAAGATCTCGACCTGCCGAGCCACACCGGGCGGCATGGCGGACGGTACACCGGGAATTTGTGCGGCGCCGGCATCGTTCGCTCCGAGGGCGAAGGTGGCGAACAGGGCAAGCGCCTGTTTTCGGAGAGTCATATGAAATTTCTCACTGCTGTAAGCGTTTGTTGTCGATTAGATTCACGGTAATTATTTGTCTGCTGGTACAGCTGATGAGTAGGAACACTCTTAATATGCATTATTACATGCTATCTGAAGCCCGGATGCTGATTGAACAATGGCGAGTGCATTACAACACCGTCAGGCCGCACAGTTCGTTGGGATACAGGCCGCAGGCACCGCAGACTATCGTACCGATTTGGCCGCAAGCATCGATGCTGGCACAATGCAACGGTTATGAACTCTAACTCTGAGTCTTGTCTCGTCTTGGGGGTCTGGTCAATTATGAGTGGCTGTGAGTCATCTTTCGGACCAGGCTCAATTCCAGCGCTGTAACCTGATTGAGGGCAGGGGTAATTGGCAAGATGACAGGCATCCTTAAGCTGGGCACCCGTAGATCACTTCTGGCGATGGCGCAGAGTCGGGGTGTGGCCCGAATGATCGAACGGATAAATCCTGATGTGGATGTGCAGCTGGTCGGGATTGAGACACGTGGAGATCGTGATCTTGCTACGCCGTTAGCCAGTGTCGGCGGCAAGGATTTCTTTGTTGCGGAACTGGACAAGGCACTCCTGAATGGTGAAGTCGATTTAACCGTTCACTCGATGAAAGATCTGAGTCTCACACGACCGAACGAACTGGTACTTGCTGCAATACCTGTCCGGGAAAATCCACGCGACATCGTTCTCTTTTCAACCGATATTATTAAGAGACTCAAAGCCGGAGCAGCGATACGTATTGGCACCTCGTCACCGAGACGTGTCGAGAACCTGGAGCCCTTTCTGAGTAAGGCCTTGCCAAATTTCGGCAAGGAGCCACGAATAAGTACGCAGGCGATTCGTGGTAATGTTGATACCCGTATTGGTTGTTTGTCATTGGGGGACGATGATCCGGGAAAGATTGACGGGGTCGTGCTCGCCTTTGCCGGCCTGATCCGGTTGTGGGCCGATGCAGAGGGTAACGCTGCACTGTATCCGTTGCTGGCAGGCCTGCGCTGGATGGTTCTGCCCCTTAAGGAGTCCCCGACGGCCCCGGCGCAGGGCGCATTAGCCATTGAATGTCGTGAGAACGATAGTAAGACTCGTGATTTACTCGCTTCTCTTCATTGTGATCATACTGCTGAACAGGTAACCGCCGAACGACGGGTATTGGAAGAGTGGGGTGGCGGATGTCAGCAGCGTTTCGGTGCGACCTGTGTGACCGTCGATGCGTTGGGTTCGCTGTTGTTTGTGCGTGGCAGGAGAGAGGACGGGTCGGCTGTCAGTGAAACCCGCTGGAGTCAGTCCGGCCTGGATGTTCGTGCGCCGTTGTGGGATGGCACGAGCTGGCGGAGTGGTGCTTTCACCAGTCGCAGCGTGACCGGCGACGCAATACCGGATTGGCTAGGCCGGCCGGGGGCAACCTTCATTGCTCATTCCAGAGCGTTACCGAAAGTCTGGTTACCGGTATTGCACGATAATGCCGACCAGCGCATCTGGACGTCCGGGTCAAAGAGCTGGTTCCGACTCGCAAGACAGGGTGTCTGGGTTGAAGGGTGTGCTGAACAGTTTGGCTTCGATGCATTGCGATCGACGCTCGGACAACCGGTGCTGGGTCTGCCGGAATTCGGTGACTGGCAGATCCTGTCGCACGGACATGCAGATAATACCTGGCCGAAGAACTCCGTGACGATTACTTATAATGTCACTCCGACCGAGTCACTGCATTCGGATCATGAGGCGGTCAGATCGTTGCGCGAGGCAAACTCGGCATTCTGGACAAGCGGTTCGCAATTCGATGCATTTCGGGAGTGGATTCCCCAGGGTTGCCGGCATGCCTGTCGCTACGGCAAAACATTTTTTTATCTGCAGCAACAGGGGCTGGCTCATTTGACGGCATTTCCGAGCGTAACCGAATGGCGAGAACAAGCTGAGCAAAACAAATGATATTCTGTGCAACCAGTCATTTACGGTCCAGTTAACCGAAACGATGCCAGACCGGAGTAAATCAAGCCGATTATTTTCCCGTGCCCGGCAGGTTACGCCGGGCGGCGTTCATTCGCCGGTACGCGCGTTTACCGGTGTTGGGGGTACCCCGCCGTTTATCGAGTCAGGCAAGGATGCCTGCCTGACAGATGTCGACGGGAATGATTATGTCGATTTTTGCATGTCGTGGGGGCCGCTAATTTTTGGTCACCAGGACCCGGATATCGCTGCGGCGGCACAGGCTGCCATCTCCCGTGGCACCAGTTTTGGTACGGCCGAATCAGTTTCACTGGAACTGGCCGAACTGATTACCCGGCAAATCCCCTGGGTCGAAAAAATTCGCTTCGTCAATTCGGGTACCGAGGCCGTCATGTCTGCGCTGCGTCTCGCACGTGCCGTGACAGGCAGACGCAAGATTCTGAAATTCGACGGTTGTTATCACGGACACGTGGATGCGATGCTGGTGCGTGCGGGATCCGGATTGGCCGACATGGCGACACCGGATAGTGCCGGTATTCCTGATGAAGTTGCGGCCAGTACGCTGGTGGCGCCGCTCGATGACCTGCCTGCTGTGGAGCAGATTTTTGCCGCGCACGGGGATGATATCGCCGCCGTCATTATTGAGCCGGTTCCGGCTAATTTCGGCCTGCTGATCCAGCGCGACGGGTATCTGGCCAGACTTGCAGCGCTGACCCGTGCGCACGGCGCGCTGCTGATCTTCGATGAGGTCATCACTGGCTTCAGGCTGGCGTTCGGGGGTGCGGCCGAGGTGTTCGGCCTCGAGCCTGATCTGGTTACCTATGGAAAAATCATCGGCGGCGGATTCCCGGTCGGCGCCTATGGTGGTCGCGCGGATCTGCTCGATCGGGTTGCGCCGAAAGGCGATGTTTACCAGGCCGGGACACTTAGCGCGAACCCGGTTGCAATGAGCGCTGGTCTGGCGGCGCTGAATAAATTATTACGTTGCAGTCCGTACGATGAACTGGACGCAGGGACCAGTATGCTGGCCGGGGAACTCCGCGCGGTTGCCGGGCGGTCAACGGTTATATCGGTACAAATTCAGCACTTTGGTTCATTGTTCTGGATTGTTACCGGGTCGAATTTGGCTTCAGAGGATCCCATCCGGACTCCGGGTAGGATCCCATCCGGGCATAAAGAACGATTTGGTAAGCTTTTCCATGCATTGTTGAATGCTGGTTTCTACTTGTCGCCGAGCGCCTTTGAGGTTGGGTTCTTGTCGATTGCACATACGGAATTACAGCGTCAGGCGTTTGTCGAAGCTTTTGCAGCGGCGCTTGTCGAGTTGGAGTTTTGAGCCGGAAATCTCACCTGGCCCTTATCTCATTTCAGATTTAAACCGTAAGGCACCCTCTTACACAGGAATTGAATTTATGTCTCAACCGGCAGGACCCACCACAATGCCAGGTATGGCAAACCAAAAGGCGCGCACCTTTTTGTTATACGTTACAACGCTGATAACCTTCCTGCTCGCCGGTGCCTGTTTCGTGTGGTATGCCAGAACGGGTGAAGTTCCGCTGCTGTTGCTCGGTTGGGTTACATTCGGTACTGCTTTTGATTTTCTGAGCCACATCCTTGGCCGGCATTTCGGCCGTTACCGCCATTTTCTGCTGTGGTACGCGCGCATTAATTTCAGTGCCCTGTGCTACGGGATTCCATTCACGGCCATGGTCGGTGCATTTGTCATCGCTAAAATAGCCCCGACTGGCATCAGTGCCACAATCGTGCCGTACTATTATGAATTACTTATTGCGTCGCTCGCATTCGGCGCGTTATTTCTATTCGCAAAATACAGCTATATCAAGCTTGAAAGTTCTGTTGAATTAACCCTGGATAAAACCCATTCGTATACAAAGAACATATTCACGGCCCGTCGGGGGTTCCTGACCCTGGCGTTGCTGCTCGGAGTGGCGGTTATGATTGACGGGATCAATACGGACTGGACCCTGTGGGCGGTTGTATTCGGCTTATCGTTTATCGTGACTGTACCGCTGCATATCATGCACAAGCATCTCGCCTCTATGCTGTCTGAAGCATTTACCTTGTTCGTGCTGGCCTACGGCTCGCAGTCAGTTTTTGTCGTTTGACTGAACGCGAAAAATTCCCGGCGCTATGGTTTGTTTTCGCCGTATACCCAGTCCGGTCGGCCGGCGATCATGCCACCATGTAGTTTGACGCCCGGTTGTGGTTTGGATATCCACAGTTCATCGGCAAATCTCGGGATGGCCATAGCGGCGACCGGAAAACATTCCACCATATGCCCAACACTGACCGGCATGCCCGTCAGCGCATAACAGAAGAAGTTCTTCTCGGTGATGTGCCAGAAGCCGGTGACTCGTTTCTCACTGGTTACGACAGTTCCATCGGTCTTGAAATAAGCGTCGAATCTGAAATCTTCGCCGGCTGCCTCATTCTCCCACCGGTAGTGCGTCGTGTTGAACATCAGGTGGTTCCAGAAACTGGGGAAGCGTTCTGACGGATGTTTCGATGTATCTGTCTGCGCATCACTAAAATTTATTTCCGGGCGTGGCCAGTCGACAGCACCGGTTTCGATCATCAGGAATGACAAGATGTTCAGGCGTACGGTTTCGGGCACCGCTTCTGGGATGCCCATGATGTTGCCGGGCAGGTAGCCTTTTGGATCGGCGAGCCAGGCATCAAGGCGGGCTGGCGACCATTGGAAATCAGCATCCCGCAATGTATCCGAGTAGGTGAAACCGGTTTTTGAGCCAGCTATACGAGTAAAGACGGCCCACAGGTTCGGCCCGGCGATATCGCCGCTGCTGTCAGCCAGCGTATGACAGGCGCTGCAGCGGGACTGAAAGCCCTGCTTGCCTTGCATGTAGTCGGCTGCCTTCAGGGCCTCCAGTGTCGGGGTATTGCTGGCATGGGTCGTTGAAAGTGTTGATAAAATTGTCAGGGCGAACCCGATCATAATAAAAATTGATGTCTTCACTCGTTATCTCCTGAACCAAGCTGAGGTATCCTACAAGAAAACAGCAGCAGACTTGAGAGCAGCCATGAATATGACCGAAAACAGACAGGGCCGAGACCGCAGCCAAAGCCTGGGGATGAAGTTGCTGGCCAATATGCTGCGACGATTTATTCGGCAAGGCACTCTGCGGGTTATCGAAGCTGATGGGCACATGAGTGAATTTGGGGGCAGCCCGGGGCCGGCGGCGACGATCTGCCTGCATGAACCGGACCTGCCGATGAAAATATTTCGTAACCCGGAGTTGCACGGCGGTGAGGCCTATATGAATGGCACGATGACATTCGTGGATTGCACGATCGAGGATTTCCTGCACGTCTTCTCGGTTAATCGCGGTGCAATCGCTGCGTACCCGATGCAGTCCGTGTTGCGGCGTGTATCGCGATGGGTTCGGGCATTCCAGCAATACAACCCGATCGGTAAGGCCCAGCAGAATGTCGCCCATCATTACGACCTGTCAGAGGAGCTCTATCGCCTGTTCCTTGATGATGATTTGCAATACTCGTGCGCCTATTTCGAAAACGGTGATGAGACACTGGAAGAGGCGCAGGAAAAAAAGAAACGGCATATCGCAGCCAAGATGCGACTTGAACCCGGTCAGAAAATTCTCGATATTGGTTGTGGCTGGGGTGGTATGGCTTTATATCTGGCCGGTATCGCCGACGTCGAAGTACTTGGTGTGACGCTGTCGGAAGAACAGCACCGCGTTGCTGTTGAACGGGCGGGAACACTGGGTCTGGCAAATCGGGTTCGCTTCGAACTCAGGGATTATCGCGAAGTTGACGATAGATTCGATCGTATCGTATCGGTCGGCATGTTTGAGCATGTCGGCGTCACCCGCTACGACGAGTTCTTTAAGAAAGTTTATGATTTGCTGCCTGATGACGGCCTTGCGATTCTGCACAGTATCGGTCACATGAGCCCGCCGTCGGTTGCGAGCCCGTGGATGCGCAAGTATATTTTCCCCGGCGCCTATTCGCCGGCCTTGTCCGAGGTTTTTGCGGCGACCGAACGTCAGCACCTGTGGGTCAGCGATGTCGAGGTGCTGCGAACCCATTACGCAGATACGCTCGTCGAGTGGAACCGGCGGTTTCAGGCCAATCGTGAGCGTGTCGCCGAATTATATGATGAGCGTTTTTGTCGCATGTGGGAGTTTTACCTGATCAGTGCAGAGACAATGTTCAGGACTGGTGCACAGATGGTGTTCCATATGCAGCTCGCACGTACCCGGGAGGCCGCGCAACTGACGAGGGACTATATTTTAAGGCTGAGAACAAACTGAGTGAGAGCGGGCAGCGCCACTCGTCGGCAGCCTGATTTAATTACTGTAATACTGGAGCAATCATGTCCGAGCACCTGTCCCGTCGTTTTTTTCTCGCCGCTACCGGCATGTCAGCCTTGCCCGTGGTTACCGGATGCAGCGCACAATCCGGATTACAGCACTATGCCGAATTACCCGATCTGACCTTGCCGCAAGAGAATCTCGAAGGCATGCTCCGGATGACCGCCAGCCTTGAGCAGGAGGATGTGCCCTGGTGGTTCGATGGCACGATCTTCGGCATTGTCGGCGAATCAGAGCCGCAGCCGCTGGTTCGTTTCGAGGGCTGGGAAGTCTACTGGGTGCGCCCGGTCGAAAATAATGCCTATGAGCTGACGGGCCACACGGTGTCTTTCTTTTATGACATTGAGACCGGCAAGATGCTGGATAGCTTCGATAATCCGTATACCGGCAAGCGTAACAAGGTTGAAGCGGCCGTTCAGGGTGGGGGCGCCGGGTTTGGTTTTAATTATTCAGTAAATGGCGTGCGGTTAACCAAGCTACTCGACAAACTGCCCGCCAAGCCGTTATTACTGCAGTGGAGTTCGTTGCGCGATGTTATCTGGATGCATGCTGAAACCGCTTATCCACCCGGCATGAAGCAACCGCGTAAACAGCGTCAGACGATGTTTGCACCGCGTAATGCTTTTGTGGATCGTAGCATCAAGAATCTGCCAACAACTTTCTCGGCGACCGTCTTTGAGAACTGGCCGCACTGGATGGATATGGGGGATCAGCCGGGGCACGTTATCTGGCATGCCTCCGGTGCCAAAATCAATTCTCTCGATGAGTTGCCGAATGAGTTTCGGGCCCGGCTGGAACGTGATCATGCGGATCGTATGACCGCCTATCCCTTTTCCGGAACCGAGAAAAAGTCGACCTTCCAATAAGCTTCATGCTGACTGGCCGTAACTGCAGGTGCTGCAAAAGTACCTGTCATGGTTGCTTCTGCCCGGCTTAAATTCTCCGTCAGGATGTTGCGAAAGTGACTTGCTTAAAGGGGTTCGGCCTGTTCAGGTGTGGTTCAGCATCAGTGGCGTAAATTAGAAGCCATGCTCGAAAGAGCCGTTGGACTGAGAGAAAGGAGAGCATGATGTCTGAATTAAGCAGAAATCGACTAATACCGATCGTTTTGGCGCTGGGCGTGATCAGCCTGCCGGTTGCAGGCCATGCAGCGCACCTGTCGGGTGGCGGGCACTTCGCCAAGGCAAAAGTTACCGACGTACAGCCAATCGTGCGGATCGTACAGATATCAACGCCACACGAGGTCTGCTGGGATGAACCGGTTCGTCAGAGCCGTCAGCATCGATCCTTTGTGCCGACCGTGCTCGGCGGAATTATTGGCGGCGTGGTGGGCAACAAGTTTGGCGGCGGTCGGGGTAATGATGTGATGACGGTTGCCGGTGCAGTACTCGGTGCGTCGATCGGTAACGATGCCGGCGCTCAACGTCAGCAACGTGCCGGACCACGTTATGTGACGGCTCGTCATTGCGAAATTGAGGAATCAGTGCATGAGGAAGAGCGGATTGAAGGCTATCGTGTCACCTATCGTTTTCAGGGTCATGAGTACGTTACGCAGATGGATGAGAAACCCGGTCGCGATATACGGGTTCATGTCCGGGTGGTTCCGGCCCAATAGCATCCATGTGTCGCAGGTAGAAAAAAACCCCGCTGATGCGGGGTTTTTTTATTATCGAGCGAGTCGAGCCCGGTGCTGGTCAGTAACGACCGCCACCGCCACCGCCACCGCCGCGATTCGGTCGTTCGCGTGCTTCATTGACACGTAATTCCCGTCCGTCCATTTCACGTCCGTTTAATTCCGCAATTGCCTTATCGGCATCAGCGTCATCCATCTCGATGAAACCGAATCCGCGAGAACGACCGGTTTCCCGGTCAGTGATGACCGCGACTGACTGGACTTCTCCAACTGTCGCAAACAGTTCACGCAACCCGGAGTCGTCTGCACTCCACGGTAGATTGCCGACATAGATCTTTTTCATATCATTCTTGACCCGTTTCCGGGCCTCCATGCTATGTGCATGACACAATTTTGTGTCAAAAACACGTTGGTCCAAAGTTGCCAGTCTGAAGACAATCGTTCAACGCAACAGGACCAATGTAACCGGATCCGAACTGCAGGAAGCAATGCATGTCAGTAAGGCAATATCATTAATATTATTTAATATTCCAAAAGCTTTATACCGCGCCGCGTGGTAAAAAGCTACCTCGCTGAGGGGGTCTTGCCTGTTAGCGGTCGCCGGGCAGGGGCTATGCGCAAGGCGTAGATTCAGGCATTTTGCCTCTCAATTAATTCGAGCCATTCGCCTGCAGGGCCCCGAATGACCGCGGTTCGGCGCCCGTTGTACGGAAGGTCCTGTATGGTCTCGGGTCTGGCGCACAGGGGGACGGGAATGTCCTCAAGGCATTCAACCAGGAAGCTGACCATGGCCATGCCGGTGGGCAGCTGACCGGGCGGTATTGGCCTGTATTTGAGTCCGCCCGGCAGTTCATCCAGCTCGATCAGGAAGCGACGGCCAGGTATCGGCGCAATCGACATGGAGAAAGGTGTCTGGCTATCGACGCCACAGGCTCGCGCCATGATGCCGTTGACGAACGAGATGGGCTCCATCGTGCGCAAGCCGAGCTGGTCTCCGTAGAATCGGTGCATATCGATCATTGATGGTCCGCCGATGGGAACGATAAAGGGTCGGTCGACCGGTGAAACCGCACCCTTCATGCCGTAACGGCTGCCACCAGGCAGAATGCGCGTGAAATACAGCAGCTCACCGGATGGGCCGTACATCTGTAGTGCGCGCGGCGATTTTTGTTGTGGAAACAGATCCAGTGGGCCGGCCACGTGGGTGAAAGGTGAGTCAGCCAGATCCCTGAGTAGCTGGTCCGGGTCGGTGACCAGTAATTCAGTAGCACTCCAGCCATAGCTTGCCGGTGTATAGCTATTGGCAATGCTGTTTTCAATAAAGCGGATGAAGACTTCAGCGCCACTGGCAGGCTGCAATATGCAATAACGTTGTCCGGTTGACTGTGGGGTATCCCAGGCGGAACACAGATCTTTATTGAGCCGACCTTCGGCAACAAGCTGATAGCCGAGCCAGTGGGTCCAGGCTGCAGTCGCAACTTCGATTGACTCGACCGAATGGGTCACGATTTTCAGAAATCGTAGCCGGCGTTGTGTCACGTCACCAATTACCTTGATTTCCAGACTCGCGCCACTCCAGTGGTTCCTCAAGCATCAGTGCTACCTGTTCGCGCAGGGTCAGGATATGTTCGTCCCAGTACCTGCTGGCATCGAACCATGGAAAGGCCCGCTGGAAAGCCGGATCCTGCCAGCGCCGTGCAATCCATGCTGCGTAGTGCATGATACGTAGTGTGCGCAGAGCTTCAAGGAGGTGCAATTCACGGGCATTGAATGAGTTGAACTCTGTATAACCGGTCAGTAATTCTTCCAGTTGTGGTGTCTGTTCTTCCCGATTGCCTGACAGGAACATCCACAGATCCTGTATGGCGGGCCCCATACGCGCATCATCCAGATCGACGATATGCACGACATCCCGGTCGACCAGAACGTTACTCGGATGAAAGTCTGCATGCAGACGGATGAAGCGTGGCGATCCGGCCAGTTCGTAACAGCGTGCAATGCCTTCGAATATCAGCTCACAAGTACTTGTATAGGCCTCTTTAACATCGGACGGGATAAAGTCGTTCTCGAGCAGGTAATGTTGCGAGCGGTGTCCGAACGACTCAATATCGAGTGTTGGTCGTGCGCTAAAATCCTCAGTTTCGCCGACCAGGTGCAGGCGTGCGACGAGGCGGCCGATCTGGCGCAGCAGGTTCATGTTATCGAGTTCGGGTGTTCTGCCACCGTGATAGGGATACAGGGCAAATCGAAAGCCACCATGTCGGTGCAACGTCGTGTTGTTGTGTTCGTAGGGGGTCACAACCGGAACATCACGCGCTGCCAGTTCAATTGAAAATTGGTGCTCCTCGAGAATTGCCTCATCAGTCCATCGTTGCGGTCGATAGAATTTTGTCACCAGCGGGCTTTTATCTTCGATGCCGATCCGATAGACACGATTCTCGTAGCTGTTCAGGGCCAGAAATCGTCCATCACAGCGATAACCCAGGCTTTCGATAGAGGTCAGAATATCATCGGGGGTGAGCCCCAGGTAGGCGAGGGTGGCATCATCAGGTGTTTGCATGGGTAAATAGCTTATACTTTCTTTACAATCAGTGATATTTAGCAAGCAAGGAAAACGGGACAATGGCTGACGAAACTTTAGAAACCGAGGTCACCATGGATGGCAAGAGCCTCTTCAAGGAGGAGATGTTCACAGATCGCCAGGTCGGGACTATTCAGCGGTTGACGCAGGTAGATGGTGAAGGCCAGCCGGTAGAGGGTGGCGAAGTGGTTTTCGTCGGCCAGACGCAGCTGATGACGCGTGCCGGTCCGTTACCGCTGAGCTTTGAACTTGCAGCGAGTTCCCTGTCCGAGGCTGCGGAGAAGTTCGGCGAGGGTGCGAACAAGGCCATGGAAGATACGGTCAAGCGGCTCGAAGAAATGCGGCGGGAACAGTCATCATCGATTATCGTGCCCGATGCTGGTGGCGGCGCTGCAGGTGGCGCACCGGGCGGCGGACAGTTCAAGATGCCGTAATTCTCATACAGCCTGAGTAGTGGTTCATTACCATGGGATAACCTTGCCGGTGTAGAGGATCAGCCGTCCGCCCATCGCGGCATCAATTTTATCAATTTGCTCGATGACCAGGCGGGCACTTTCTTCTGCACTGATCGATGGTCCGGTCCAGCCGGAATCACGCATGAGTTGTGTATCGACGCGGCCCGGAGAAATCATCGTTACGATGAGACCGGTCTTTTTCATGTCTTTTTGTAATACACCCATTGCCATCAGGTGAGCAGACTTGCTCATCTTGATGAAATAATGGCCACCGAATAACCTGCCGATGCTCTGCGTGCCCATGCCTCCGCCCAGGCTGATAATTTTTTTCTGTTCACTGGCGAGGACATGATCCAGAAAAGCTTCACTTACCCTGAGTGAGCCAATCGTATTGACGTCAAAGACCTGCTTGAGTTCTTCGTAATCGAAACTGCCGAGCGTCTGCTTTTCGAGCGTGCCGTAGATGCCCGCATTGTTCAGTAATACATCAATTGATTGACCCCGGTACTTTTCGGCCAGTGCGAGAACCTGTTGATCACTGGTGACATCGAGTTGTTCAATACGAACGTGAGTAAATTTGCCGGCCAGTTCGGTCAGTTCCAGCGCCTTATCGGGTTGCCGGCAGCTGGCGATAACATTCCAGCCGCCGGCTGCATATTGACGAGAGAACTCAAGACCGAGACCACGGTTGGCGCCGGTTATCAGTACCGTTGGCTTATCGGCATTGAATTCTGTTGAAACAGACTGGCCAGCCGCCGGTTGGCACAGGGCCAGCAGTGTCAGTATCTTCCAGGCCATTGAAACCTTTCTGTTGAGCATGAGTCAGGGCCTCCAGGGTGAGGTGCGCAACTTTGCCTGCCTTGCGCCGCAGCCAGCAAAGCATACCCAGCGTTGACCCGAACATCCAGACACTTGCCGGTAGCGGAACCGCGGCCAGATTAATATTCGTATTACCGGCCAGGCCCGGTGAGCCGGTGTTATTGAAGGGCAGCAGTGCGCTGGCGGCAATGAAGTCGGTCCCCGATACCGGTCCGTTGACGATGGCAGGTGTTGTCCAGTCCAGCACGTCAAGTTCATGGGCTATACCGGCACCGAAGAAATCACCATCGGTATAGATGAGCTGGTGTATGGCCATACCGTCCTGTCGGTACAAACCGATTTCATCGGCCGTATTTGTCAGTGTCATGCCGCCGGCATAGACATAGTCCGGGGAAATACCGAGTGAGGCGCCATCCGAATTACTGAACACGGCGAAACTTTGTGGTGCGAGCAGTAATGCTGTAACAGTGAAAGAATTAGTGCCTGCGTCGCGCACCACGAGTCCGCCAAGCTCGATCGAGTTGCTGGTCGTATTGAAGATTTCGAAATATTCACCGTCTGCATCAGTAATTCCGATGGGGTTTGCCAGGTATTCAGTGATGACGAGATTGTTGGGGGTGAGGTTTGCGGTTGTCAGGGTTGCAGCGAAAGTTCGTGAACTGACGGATACTGCGACTGACAGGACGGATACAAATACGAGCCACTTTGCCATGAAAATTCTCCCGGGTATGAATGAGCGTAAGGGAGAATGATCTGTGTTAACTCAGTTGCCGACGAGTCGAATTTCTGGTGAATATGTTGTGAATTAGCGTATGAAGCTATTCACGTGGCAGAGAATGGGTTTTGCCGCGCCAGATGATCAGCCAGATAAAACCGAAATAGGCGATCAACATGAACCAGAATTCGTTGACACCACGGCCGTCGACAAAATAGCGGGCAATGTTTTCAAACAGGATGGCGGCAATTTTCCAGACGACAGACCGTCCCTCTGCGTGGACACAGATGGCGTAATAAGTAGTGAAAAATACCAGCGTATATCCGTTCAACAACCCGCCGTAGAAAGGTGCATGTTGAAAGTAATGGTTAATCCAGAAAAAGCTCGCGCCGAGAAAGGTGATCAGGGCATAGATCCATTCTGCTTTTTTGGCTTTGAGGGCGCGTTCCCACATCAGCACCAGGAAGGTGTCGGTCAGCCACGTACCAAAGACGAGTTCATAAAACTGGACTTTGCCTTCCCAGGCAGGGTCTATCATGGTGCTATGACTGCGATTACCAGGGCAGAACCTGACCATCGGCGTTCAGAAAAACGCCGCTTTGTTCTGCAGTCAGGTTTTCTATTATTGCAATCATCTGGCCGACAGCCTCTTCGGGGCTGGTCAGTTTCAGCACTCCGCTGCGGAGCAACCGGACGACCTCCTTGAAGTCTTCGGGAACCGGGTCATCCGGTCCGATTTTCGCAAACCCGCGGGTATCAACAAGTCCGGGGTTGATCAGGCCAACCAGTACACCCTGGTCGGCCAGCGCCAGTGAGATATTCTTCATCAATAAATGTAGCGCCGTCTTGCTGGCCCGGTAGGCATAGAAATCCGGGGGTGAATTGAGCATCTCGATCGACCCGGCCCGGCTGCCGAGGGTAATAATTTTTTTCTGCCGGCTGGCAGCGACATGGGCTGAAAAAGCCTCGGTGACCTTGAGTGTACCGACTGTATTGACTTCTATGATGCGGCGTAATAATTCGTAATCCATATTACCCAGCACTTGCTTGCCACGTGAGCCAAGCAGGGCGGCATTGTTTAACAGGACGTCAATGGCGAGTTCCGCATAACGTTCCGCCAGCGCATCGACTGCGGCATGATCCGTGATGTCCAGTTTTTCAATGCTGAGATTCGGATATTGACTGGCAATATGCTGTAACTGGTCTGCGCTGTCGGGCGTGCGGCAGGTTGCGATAACCTGCCAGCCGAGTGCGGCATACTGACGGGCGAATTCCAGGCCGATACCTCGATTCGATCCGGTGATCAGTACGGTCGGCGCCGTGGCCGCATCGCTTGCCAGTCCCGGAGCCGCAGTGAGCAGGCAAAGCAGGAATATGATCAGGGCACGTATAATTGTTGTCATCACAGCATTACCTTGGCAGTAAATTGACACCAGCATAGCATCGGCGTTGCGGATAACAGTAATTGGCCTGATCGTGTAGCATCGTGCAGATGTTACTCCTAGCCAGTATCGTGGCGCTGATTCTCGGACCGGCACTTTTTCAATTTTCCCGGGTTGGTCCGCGGCCGTTCAAGATTCTTGAGGGGTTCTCGTTTATCACCATTACAGGATTGCTGTGTTTCGGCATCATGCCGCAGGCCATCGGTGCTGGCGGCATTTTTGCCTGGGTATTTGCAGCGCTTGGTCTCATTTTTCCTGTTGGTCTGGAACGTCTGTTCCACGGTCTTGAGAAGCAGGTGCATCTGTTGATTCTGTCGCTGGGTGTGGTCGGGCTTGCGGTTCACGCCGGCATCGACGGTATCGCGCTTGCAGCCGGGCCGTTGGTCGGGGTCGATGCGGAAACCTGGTGGCATATGGGACACCGCGAAGGAGGAGAATACCTGGCCCTGGCCGTTATCCTGCACAGATTTCCGTTGGGTCTGGCGGTCTGGTATCTGCTATCTCCTGCGTTGGGACGAATGGTTGCGGTTATGGTTCTCATGGTTCTGGCCGGGGCGACCGTCATCGGATATCTGGTGGGCCCCAATTTTGTATCGGCCTTGCAGGGTTCCGGCATAGCCTGGTTCCAGGCTTTTGTAGCCGGGTCAATATTGCATGTTGTTATCTATGAGCCTGGTCATCATAAACATGCGCATGAACATCAGGGTGTTGCACTTGAGAAATGGCCGGACCGGATCGGTATTATCCTGGGACTCGTCGCGCTGTATGTGTATTTTTAATAGCGTATGACCAGCCAGACGGCAATTGCAAACCGGGCTCATGCGTTGGCGCTTGATCTCGGCAGCACTCGCTTCAAACTTGGCACCATCGATGCTGCCGGGCACCTTATCGAGGTTCGGGATGTGCCGGCCCCGGTGTTGTCTGGTGACGGCCCGCTTCGCGAAGGCCAGCCTGAAGAGTACCTGCGTGCCATCGAAACGTTGCTCGCACCGGTCTCTGAAAATGATTCCTTGCCATTCGGATTGGTCTGCCAGAGATCGACATTCCTGGTCTGGGATCGTCACACGGGTTCTCCCCTGACGCCGGTCGTGTCCTGGCAGGACCGCCGCGCAGGTGACTGGTGTGCGAAGCATGCCGACATCGAGTCGGTTCTGATCAGGCGCACGGGTCTGTTACTGTCACCCCATTATGCCGGGCCAAAACTGGCCGCGATGCTTGCCTCTGATCTGCAGCTTGCCGACCGGCTGCAATCGGGTGATGCCTTGTTTGGCAACCTGGATGCATGGTTAACCTGGCACTGGTCGGGTGGCGCGTATCATCAGAGCGATGTCACGATGGCCGCGCGTACTGCGATGTACGATATCGATGCCGGTGACTGGTCCGATGAGCTGCTGGCAATATATGGCATTCCGCGCACGGCGTTGCCAGAGGTAACAGGCAGCCTGCAAGGTGCTCCCGTACAGGTCGCGGGTCTGGAATTACGTGGTTCAATTGCCGACCAGTCGGCCGGTGTGGTGGCCGTGACCAGTGCCGATCTCTCATCGGTAGCAGAGTGCCTGATCAATTTCGGTACCGGGGCATTCGTCATGCAACCGGCTGCTGATTCGAGCGTTCGCAGACCCGGATACCTGACGGGTCCGGTGTTGGTCTCAAGCGAATACGGCACCCGGTTTGCACTCGAAGGAACCATCAACGGCGTGGGACCGGCGATTGACCAGTTCGGCCCGGGGCCGACTTCTTTGCCGACGGTCGATAGCTTCCCCAACGCGTTTGTAATCCCGGACCAGAGCGGTGTCGGGGCGCCGCACTGGCGAGCTGATATTGGGCTGACCCTGTCGTCGCAGGCAAACAAGATGACTCGTTCGGAGCAACGATTAATATGTATTGAGGGTCTGTTATTCCGGGTGTATGAGATATTACTCGGTCTCAATGATGCTGAAATACCGGATCGGCTTCTCGTATCGGGCGGGTTGGCGCATGAGCCGGCCGTCGTTGGCGGTCTTGCGGCACTGCTCAATCGACCGGTCAGATGTCTTGATGAGCCGGAGG
Organism: Chromatiales bacterium; assembly: GCA_002688175.1. GTDB lineage: Bacteria > Pseudomonadota > Gammaproteobacteria > Steroidobacterales > SMWD01. The sequence goes on along the minus strand of NZCC01000024.1, from coordinate 89,472 downwards.
CAACCTTGCTTGGTGCAGCCCGGCTGGCCGGCGGGTTGTCACCGGTTGCTGATCCGGGCTTCGAGACAGTGGCACCGGATGTACCCGGTCGATATCTGGTCGAAAAATTCGAGCGCTGGCGGGTGTGGTGTGCGGAGGTTTATCGGCTCCGTTCGTGACCCTGTTGTTAGCAGCAGGTGCTACCAGGCGTTGTCAATGGGGTTGGCTGATGGTTTAACAGAGCCGACGCTGTTGGCAAATTCCTGCAGCAGTGCAGCCTGAGAGTGAACACCGACCTTTCTGAAAATACTGCGCAGTTGGGTGCGTGTTGTATTAATACTGATGCCGAGGTGTTCGGATGCTTCGGGCAGTGAATGGCCGATGAACAACGACTGCGAGAGAGTAGCTTCAGCCCGGCTCAGGTTGTAGAAGTTGTGTAGCAAACTCGTGTTCAGGGTGATGAGTATTTCCGGGTCATAAATCAGTAAAACGGCGCGGCCGTGACTTGCGTTGAGCATAGTCGGCAAGTGTTCGTACGGCAGGGTATGCACGATCAGTTTGTAAGGCGCAGCACCTGACTTCCTCGGTACTACGGTTGCCATGCGATGAGCGTTGAACGGCTGGGTTCTCGTAGCGTGAATTTGTTCGAGGAAGGTCGTAACTTTTCTGCTGGTGTTGCCGTCGTCGATCTTGATCAGTGATTGATTTACCGTCAGTCCGTCGTTCTTATTCAGGATACGGATTGCCTCGTGGTTCTGGTACGTGGGCTGGTTGTTCTGACCGAGAATAATGATGGCCCGGGGTGCCTGGTCCAGCAACAGAAAAGCGCTCTGGTGCTCGGAATTAATAGTGATAAATTTCATACTGGCACTGAGCGCACGTTGAAAGTAGCCAATCAGTACATGCAGGGTTTCCAGTTCCGGTCTGCTGAACGGTGGTTGTCCGGCGTTGCGCCATAGAGCGAGGTAAATACGGTTATTCTCATCGCTGGACACGATGCCACCGAGCAGGCGCATGGACCAGTGGTTTGGATCTTCGTTGTGGCTGTTCTTTGCTATGGCTTCACCCGGACGCAGTTGGTCGAATTTGCAAAACATGGATTCCGGGCTGCTGCGGGTAGCAAACCATTCCTGGATACGCTCGGGCGCGATACCAACAGTGATGGGCAGGATGTTTTTGGGATTGCCGGACTGGGAAATTATGATCGCACCGAGTTGGGCGTCGAAAAAATCAGCGGTGCCAGTAAGAAATTGCTGCAAGCCGCCCACCTCACAGCCGGCCTCAAAGGCCTTGGCTACGAGCTCGGGTAAACCGGATCCAGTGGTCATCGCAAGTCTTCCCCGTTACTCGTTACGCCACGAACCGCAGCTTCAATTGCTGCGCTCATGCACATTCTAGCTGGATATGGGTTTTCAGGTATATATAGAGTACGCGCATTATTATGTATAATCGGGCAGGGGTTAGTAATTAAGGGTCACCATTATCACTCATTTGGATGATAATGATAATAAGCTATAAAAACATGTAGTTATAGAGTTTTCTGAATATTTTGGAGTGTAATAATTTAATGTCTATCCTGAAATATTGTAGAAAATCACTTATTTGGGGGATTGTTTCACCTTGGGCCATATATTACATTATGTTAACGGGAAGCGGCGCGAACCTCCAACGCCTTGCCCACTGCGCCGATCGGCTACTTGGCTCCCCTTAGCCAGGGTAAATACCGATTCGGCGCTTTTTTTTTGGGGATACGATAAGGGCATCCTTGTGGGATGTTGTTGTTGCTTTAAAGCACTAACAGACCAAGCTCGCTGCCGGCTGACTTACGTATACCAACTTGATCAGCTGAATAACTAGTATCCGGCTGCTTTCAGTTTTGCTGATAACGGTACAAAAATCAGCAGTGATATCAGAAAGAAAGCGATGGTCACATTGTTAACCGCGATCAGTCCAACGCGCTCAAGAAACAGGCCCGCAACAGCAGGCCCGATAAAAAAGCCGCTGGTCTGCGCTGCGGGAATCAGGACGCTGATCCTGCCGCCCGAATCGGAGGCAGTGATGGCACCCATAAAGAATGGTCCGGTCATATTCCAGAAAACCTGGAACACTGAGGCCTTGAGTGCCATTTCGATCCAGTTCATTTCACCCTGCAGCAACCAGGCCATGACAATTTGCATAAGCAATGCGATGGTCACCGGAAAAAATCTGTTTACTCCTTTGGCGGCCAACGCGGCTGCGCCAAGTGCGCCGACGATGGCTACCGCAGAACTGATGCCCAATGATCTCAGCGCCAGGACCGATTCAAGTCCTCCCTCGACACCGATACGTTCGATAAAGGCCCACATGGCGCCGAGGCCGCAACACCAGATCATCATCGCGGCGAGTGCCGTCAAGGACATACCCGTGGAGCCGGACAGTTGATCGCGGCTTGCAATTTCCTGTTGGGGAGAGCCCTGGGGGACAAACTTGATGATCAGCATTGCTGCACCGGCAAGTACTGCCAGCGGTATGTACATACCACCGATACTCTGATATTGCTCGACAAGCGGGCGCAGTGTGAATAAAGCAACTACACCGAACGCAACTTGCGAGGCGATAACCAAACCAAAATTACGTTCGGGATCGCTGGTGTTGCCAATGATCGAAATCCCGATTGCAAAGGCAGTGCCCTGGCCGAGGAAACCGACTGCAAAACGCAACAGGGTAATAATTTCTGCGTCTGTCTGGGTGGCGGTGATCAGGTTACCGGCAACGATACAGAACATTGCAAACCCCAATGCAATGCGCCAGCTGACTTTATTGATCCAGAACATGGCCAGAATCGATGCTAATGCGCCGCCCGCAATTTCAGCGACAATCACCAGCCCGCCCTGTTCAAGTGAGAAACCAAGTAAATCAGAATAGATGCCTACCACCATGGGCTGGGTCATTAATCCGAATACCCCGATGATACTTACTACGCAGGCTGCGATGATCGCAATGGGTGCGTTATTGTCCATGTTTCCCCCAGAATTGAAATTTATTGCAAAGAGTTCTCATGCCGGAAGTAATGCCGCATCAGTCAGATTTTTTTTTGCGTTCATCACGGAACCGATCGAAGAAATCACTGCTCATGCCCTGTTCCTCGGCAAGGGCCATAAACAGTTCCATCGTTACTATATTTTCTCCCTTCTCGCGTACCCAGTCTTCAGTATTTTCCGTCACCATCTTGCGTATACCCGGCGGTATCTGCATCAGTGTAGCCATTGCTTCTTCAGACCAGTTCAACGTCGTCTTGGTATCGGCGCCGCGCATTGCATCGGGCGGTTCCTGCAGTTCATGCATGATGATGTTGTCAGGTTCCAGTTTTGCATGATAGTAATACTTGCGATTCTGGTCACCGAGACCGATCGGCAGATTCATCGCGTTGATTCTTTCATCGCGATCCATGTCGATCAGTTCTTCATCGAAGACTAGTGCTTCGATTTTGCCGATGACAATGCCGCTGCTTTTGTCGAGCCGGATAACCTGGTCGACGGTACATTCGGCAATCTGCGGGCATTGCTCGATACTCGGCGGTTTGACCTTCTGCGACGGAATCGTTGTGAAACTTGTGTGATCCAGTTCGTTGACGCCCTCAGGCCAGAATCGGGCCGTTTCCATCATGTCATCGAGATACTCGGCGGTCGGGCAGTTGACGACAAATTCACCGGTCGCGAGGATGTTCTCGAAAGTATGGGAACTCTGTCTGAAGCCGAGGATCATGCGCGGATTCTTCGGCATGACATCGTATTGCATGATGTGTGAATACGGTGCTGCATTCAGGCGGCCCTTGCTATCGAGACTGGTGATGATCGTGATGATCTTGGGGAACAGCCAGATATCCGAATACCAGAATGGCCTGATCTTGGCTTCTTTTTTCATATTAGTCCTGTTTTGTTGCCTGCAATTGAGGATACTGATCGTAATCCGACCCCAAAGTCGGTTTTTTTGCTGCGTGCAAAGTAGCACAGAGCCGGGTTCGACCGGGTTCAGGCGGCATAACACTGTCTCTCTGAACCACATTGCGGACGGTCCTTCAGACACGAATTATAATCATGGCAGGCTGAGTGAGGATAATCAGGCAATGCATAATCATGGATCTTTTCACTTTGGGTACCGGATGCGGAACTGCGCACATATTCTGTTTGTACTGATAGGTGGCATGATGTTCGGAGTTTGTGACTTTGCGCATGCTCAGCAAGCAGTATTAACCAGCAGTCTGCAAACCTCGCCGATCAGTGCTGATGGGTTACAGCGGTGGCATGCTGAGAAGGACCGCGGTGGTCCTACTTTTTCAGGCAGTCCGGCCTGGCATGCACATATGCAATTCATTGAGGAGGAACTGCGCGGTCGCGGGGTTATCGATCTGGACAGGGAATTGATCGGGTATTCGCGCTGGTTTGCTTCTGATGATCCGGCCTCAGCAGACCGATCGCTGACTATTGATGGCAAGGCGATCGAGGTAGCGGCCTACTGGGCCTACTCGGGCTCGACCGATGAGCAGGGCGTAACGGCTCCGCTGGTACATTTCAGAAAAAAAATGCCGGCGGCAGAATTACGTGACAGGATTGTCGTATTTGATGTTGGTTCACCGCCGGCTTCGATGGCGGCAGCATTTAAAGCCGGCAACGAATTCCAGACAGCGGATCTGGTTGATTATGATCCCGGGTTCGTTTCTGACCAGTGGTTTCAGGGCAATTTCGTAACCCGGTTTGGGCGTTTCGATACAATTCTGAAGGACAGCGGAGCGCTGGGTGGTCTTGTTATCTTCTCTATGAGCCCCGGACGTGTACGCGGTTTATATACCTTTCCGTTACTTAATCCGGGTGTCATTGGGGTGCCGGGCTTGTACCTTGATCAGGTGGCGGGGCAGGAGGTGCGAGAGGCGGCGATTGCCGGTCGGACAGCATCATTAAAGTTGATTGCTCACGAGGAATCAGTTGAAACCTATTTTCTTTCCGGAGTTTTGCCGGGGCAGCATTACGGTACCGAGGCTGATGAATTTGTGTTGCTGGTGACGCATTCGGAAGGTCCGAACCTGTCCCAGGAAAACGGCACACTCGGGATTCTGGCAATCATTGATCACTTTGCACGGTTGCCCCGTGCCGAGCGTAACCGTAGCCTGTTGGTACTTTTTGATCCCCAGCACTATATGCCGGGCAGACATCTCGTGCATTGGTACGAAGATCATCCGGAGATCGTTGCCCGCATCGTATCCAGCATCGGCGTAGAACAGCTTGGTCAGAAGGAATATGCCGAAGACGGTGACTCCTACGGTCTGTCGGGTTTCGCCGAGCCGACGATTATATTTGCGCAGGATAACGAGGTTCTGATTGATGCTGCAGTTCATGCCGTGCAGGCTGCGGACTTGCCGAGAACTGAGGTCAGGGTACCGTCGCGTGGCGGGCAGGGTATGTGGGCCGGGCTTGGTGATTTTGCAATCAAGTACAACAAACCCGGTTTTGCGATCAGTTCAGCTATGAGTGGGTACTGGACAACGACTCCGGGCATCGAGAGTTTTGATGCCGAGTTGTGTCATCAGCAGATTGGTCTGCTGGTATCGTTGACGCAGGTTCTGATGGAAGCAAGCCTGGCGGATATTGCTGTGCCACTTGTTGATCCGGGCAGTAACCCGGCAATGAGCCCCGGGGTACGACGCTGATTATCAGTGTTCTAACGCAGGTGTTTGCGTGTGCCGCGGTGCTGGCAAGGGGTGGCGGGTTCTATCTCCGGCCTGAGACGTGATTGTTCGTTGTAATCAGCATGCGGGTGAAAGAACAGGGGTTTGTCGCTTTCGATTGTGCGCAGCCGTTGAGTGTATTGCGCAATAATTGCCTGCCGGCCTTCGTCACCTACCCAGGCTGGTGCCCAGCCGACAAATGGCGGCAGGACCTGAAATCCACAAACGCCGAAAACCCCGGCATGCAACGGCCATAGCACTCGTTCGAGGTCACCGTTGCGTCCATCGGGCGCAAAAGTTGATTCGGGAGCGCCGGTTGTGAAGCTCAGCATCACCCGCTTGCCCTGCATCACGCCGCGATCCCAGGTGCGGCCAAAATCATAAGTGGCGCCATAAGCAAAGACCCGGTCAATCCAGCCCTTCATGATTGCCGGAACCGAATACCACCAGAGTGGAAATTGCATGATCAACAGGTCGGCAGCGAATAAGCGCTCGATCCCGGTCTGAATATCATGGGCAAAACCGTTGTTGTTGGCAGCATGTTCCTGCTCGACACCGAGATTCAGGCATTGTGGATCAAGACGATTTGTGAAGTCATCGGAGCCGGCAGTTGCGCTGAAGTTTTCTGCATAAAGATCTGAGATGACGACCGTGTGTCCGGCATCAGTCAGCACTTCCGTCGCTACCGAGCGCATCCTGGCGCAGAATGATTGTGGTTCTGGATGGGCGTATACGATCAGTACATTCATATAGAGCTCAGTGATTCCAGGTTTCAGACTCAGCAATACTGCGGCGATACGATTGCCGCATAACGATTGTGCAGATGACCGACAACAGCGGTGCGGCAAAGCCGATGATGGCCATCGAATAGCGCAAAGCTGCTTCATCGCGGAAAACATAATCCGTGAACACGGCTATGCTGAACGGCCCGAGCGTCAGGCCCGCAAGACTGATAATAAAATAGTACATCGCCGTTGCCTGTCCACGTAGCTGATTTGGTGTTACGAGCATTAGCGCCGCGCCACCAGCGGCTGTGATGCCGGCGGCACCGAGGACATGGGGTGCCAGCATCAGTAAAGCGAGTTCTGGTGTCGGCATCAGCGGTAGAGCGGTCGATGCAAGCAACATGATCGGCGCGCTGACCATCATGACGCGCAGATGCGCATCAGTTTTGCCCTGCGAATACCATCGATCGGCCAGCCAGCCAGCACCATTGACCCCAATCGGCCCTGCAATTAACAACACAAAACCGATGCCGTTGGCAATTTGCGGCACGCTCCAGTCCCAGGTTCGCAAATACATTGATGTTAGCCATGATAAAAACCCGTAGCCGAGAATGGTTGACCCGGAAACGGCTAAAGCCAGGCCGCCGTATGTTTTGCTACGGGCCTTGAAAAAACGAAATGCTTCACGCAACGAAATTTGCTCGTTTGCCTGTGCAGCTGAATTATTATGCGTGGTTTTGTCGAGCACGATTGTGCCGCGTCGTTGCGGTTCGCGTACCGTTATCATCAGGGCGGCAATGGCGAGCCCGGGCAAGCCGATGAACAGGAATACGGATTGCCATGCGTAGAGTTCGCCGATGAGTGGCAGGGTGATCGGCGGCGAGTTCGTCACATACCCAATGACCTGACCGCCGAGAATAAACGCGATGCCGGCGCCAACCGATACGCCCATGTTATAGAAGCCGATTGCAGCACCCAGTTTGTGGCGTGGAAAGTAGTCGCTGAGCATCGATAGCGCACTGGGTGTCAAAGTCGCTTCGCCGACGCCGACGCCGATGCGCGCTATAAACAGTTGCCAGTAGTTACGTGTCAGACCGCACATCGCGGTCATGGCGCACCAGGCCGTGATTCCCATGGTGATGATTGTGCGCCGGCTCTTACGGTCGGCGAGCCGGCCGATTGGAATCGCCATGACCGTATAAAAGATGGCAAATGCTAGCCCGAGTAACAGGCTCATTTGCGTATCATTGATCTGCAGGTCACGTTTGATTGGCTCGACGAGCAGGGCCAGAACCTGGCGGTCGAGAAACGAGACAATGTGGGCAAGCGTCAGGACAACGGCAACGTACCAGGCATAGCCTGTCGCGGGGAAGGGTTCTTCCCCGCGACGCGGCTGGTTGTTGTCGCGATTCAAACTGCCTTCTTCAGCGGCTGAGCATCAGTCCTTAACAGGGGCAGGGGTCTGATTCTTCGCGTAGTACTCAAGGCTGGAAATACTCGGACCGTAGTCCTCGGTTGGTGATGACAGCATTCCCGGGTAACGATCATTCGCAAAGTCCTGCACATGCTGAGGCACGATATCTCTGCTGTTGCTCGGACCGCCGGCCATCAGCCCGAGATAGACGCAATGTCCTGGTTCCATGCCCATCAGCATCCATGGCAGCCATGGCGTAATACGGCTCCAGGTACCCTGATAAGCGATGGAGGTCAGGTCAGGATTCTCGACATCGGCAACGTCGATCCAGTAGCGCATCATCTCTGATACCTGTGCCAACGGACCGCTTGATTCGCGAGGCCACTTGTCCGGCTGCAGTGAGTTCGGATAACACAGATGCATGTCGGTGCTCAGCATCAGCTTGTCGCCCACCTGGCGCCACGGGAACATCAGCGGAATTTTGCGCATTTTTGGCGGCGAGCCATCCGTAGGGAAATCCTCGGGGGCGAGAATCAGTGTATCGCTGATTGTGTAGTTGAACGGATCGTTGGCTACGTGCACGACATCGACTTCTTCATCAGTCCAGGGGTTTGTCCACTTATCGATCATGCGTCGACTGCCCGGGTCCGGGTTCAGATCGGTGTAGAAAATGACTTCCTTGTTCAGGCGGCGATAGTTGCCGTCTTCTTGTGGAATCAGGCGCGTGGCGAGGAAAACTTCGTAGCCACACAGGGGCTTGGCTGCCTCACCGGGTTTGACGCCGAGAATCTCTCCGGCGGCATAGCCGATGCGTTCGTTCTCTGGGTTCAGGTCGCCCTGTATTCGCGCCCAGGTGTCGCGATTCCAGATCGGGTTCCTGAAATCGATGCTTGTTTCGAATTTGCTAGCCATTGTTTTTATCCTTTGAGAATCTTCTTGTCTTGTGGCGGGTTTATGGTTCACTGTGCCTGCAAAACATCGGGCCGCAGAGTGTAGCCGATGTTGGGTGCTCTGGAAATGCTGGCTCGAATGAGCTGGCTCGCGTTCGATAGGTGGTCTGCAGGCCTGCTAAAGTGGCTCCCGGGTCAGGGCAGGGCGTAGGCGACCAGGTAGTCAGAAACTTTCCTTCCGTACAGCCACATATGCCCGCCGGCAGCAACGACGACATACTGTTTACCGTCAACTTCATAGGTCATCGGGATCGCCATCGCAGCGGTCGGCGTCATGGTTTCCCAGAGCTGCTCGCCGGTGGAGATGTCGAATGCCCGGAACCGTTCGTCGGCTGTCGCGCCAATAAATACGAGCCCACCGGCTGTTGAAATAGGTCCGCCGGCGGAGGGGGTGCCCCAATTAAGCGGGATCGGTACAGGCATGAGCTTGTCGAGTACGCCGAGTGGCCTGCGCCAGAGCATCTCCCCGGTGCGCAGGTCGAGTGCCGCAAGTTCGCCCCATGGCGGTGCCGTGCAGGGCGACATGATGAAGGACAGCATCGGGACCATGCTTTGTGCATAATCGGAACCGTTAAGATGTCCGAGTGTGCCCATCAGGCCGGCCATTTTGCCGCTTAATGCTTCGGGATCGATCGTAGCAATCGATTTAAGGGTGCGAACGATTGCGGCACGGTTGATCGGCACGATCAGGACATCATCCGGCGTCAGCGCGCCTCCACCCCAGTTGTTGACGCTCATGCCGGGAAAATTTGCCGTCCCTTCGGGTGTTGGTGGCGCATAGAAATGATCGGTTCGCGAACGTTCGATCCAGTCACGGCAATAGTTACGGTCGAGCACTGTGAAGCCCCATGCGTCATCACTCGTCAGTGACATCGGTACCAGCGGCGGCGGGAAATACGGGTAGGGCTGAGTGGGTGACAGTTGATCGCCCGGCACGCCGTCTTGCGGAACCGGACGCTCTTCTACGCCGAACACCGGTTCACCGGTTTCGCGATGCAGGACAAAAGTCATGCCTTGCTTGGTTAGTTGTACGACCACCGGTATTTCGGTGTCATCTATGCGCAGGGTTGTCAGGATCGGCTGGGAGGGGATGTCGAGGTCCCAGACATCATGGTGAACGATCTGGTAATGCCAGACTACTTCACCTGTCGAACCGCGCAACGCAATGATGGAGTTGGCGTAGCGATTATCACCCGGCCGTTTGCCGCCATAGAAATCAGGAGAGGCGCTGCCGGTTGGCAGGAAGATGAGATCGCGTTCTTCATCGACAGACAGAATGCTCCAGGCGTTGGCCGCTCCGGTGTTTTGCAGTGCAGCTTCGGTCCAGTTTTTGGTCTCGGGATCATTCGGGTTGCGTGGTACCGGGTCGAATGACCAGACCAGTTTTCCGTTGCGCGCATTGAATGCACGGATGACTCCGTTGGGTCCATCGATACGCCTGGACTTGGTGTTGTTGCTGCTGCCGACAATGACCAGGTTGCCGACCACAGCCGGGGGAGCAGAAAACTGGATATCGCCCGGCCGAAGATCTGCCGGCAGGCCGGTCAGCCCGGCCTTGGCTTCGACTTCGGCTTCGACCATGTGCCAGACATCGATTGCGCCGTTATTACCAAAGTCCTCGCAAGCCTGGCCGGTTTGCGCATCGACGGCGAGCACCTGCAGGTCAAACGTGCCCATGAACAGACGATGCTTGCAGCTGTTGCCTGCCGGCATGGCATCCTGCCAGTAAGCGATACCACGGCAATTGAAACGTCCGCCGGGCGAGGGGGGCTTAAGTTTGGGTTCGAAGGTCCAGCGTTCATCGCCATTGGTTGGGTCCAGCGCGATAATACGATTGAACGGTGTGCAGAAAGCCAGTGACTGTCCGGCCGCTTTCGGCAGCAGGATCGGCGTTACATGAAAACTCGCCGCGCCCGGGAAGCCGATTTGCGGGTGGCGTTTAAGTGCACCGGTGCGATAAGACCAGGCAAGTTCCAGATCACCTACATTGTCGCGGCTGATCTGTTGCAAAGAAGAATGATGCGTGCCGCCCTGTGTGCCGCCATAGTACAGCCAGTCCGATGCATGCCCTGATGATCCGGTAAAAAGCGCAGTAACGAGCCATAGCCAGATTACGATTCGGTACCGCACAAAAAAACCGACCAGTTGATGCCAAGCGCTTCGTTTGGTCGGTTTGATGTCAGTGGGCCGGAGGCTGTCAAGCATGCCTGCCCCTCAAAAAGTAAATCAGAATCCGATCTGGACACCCATATTCAGGGTCCACAGATCAGCATTGTCAATATCAAAGTATAAAGCTTCAGTACGGATCCCGATGTTACTGCCGATATTGAGTACGATGCCAACCCCGGCAAATAAACCCGTCGAATGGCCTAATGAGCCCGGTACCTGGGAATTGCCTTCTTGCACGGTCCGGTCAATATCAAAATCATATAAACCAAGTTTGCCGTATAAATCCAGGTCGTTCTCGGCATTTGGAAAGATCGGAATAAAACCAACAGCAGCAATATTGAAGCCAGTCATTGAGAGGTCAACAGTACCGTTATTACCAGGGTCTATATCTTGTGAGAACTCACCGCTGCTGAAGTAACCACCCTCAATAGCAAACCAGGAATTGGCGCGAGCCTGAGCATAGATCTGGATGCCGAGCCCGGAATCATCAACGGGATAGCTAGGATCGCCCTTAAAATCTGAAAAGGCTGCAGCTGTGCCAACAATAAATTTTGGCTCGCCTTCAGCCATGGCTGCGCCAGCCAGCAGCAGCAATGCCGCTGCCATTATCATTCGTTTCATCGAAGAGTCTCCTTCATATCCCCGGTCTTTATTAGCCTGACTACAGGCAGCAGTCCGAACGGTCACCATAATTCTGGGGCGCAATTCTCGCCGGACATCCCCTTGTCGCGGCCTGGCATTATTGTATTTCAACAGCCCAAGGCAACACCATGCCCGGATCGGTGAAGCCCTTACACGTGATGGAGTATACGGCCACTACAATGAGGGTCAACTTCACGGGCCTGTCAGTGGAGTCCTTTCGGGCTCTATGTGGTGCAATGTCCAATGTTCGGTTAGTTGGCGTGATCGTTGCTGGTTACTGAAAAAGGCTGTTAGACAGGGTATTTTCCGGCTTGGGCCGAGGCTACCAAGTCATAGATATGGCCCGGATTGGCGAATTTTAGCCATTTTGCTACTGTTTGACCTGCTTTATTGGGATCTGATGTTTATGTTGCAGTCAAATCGAGTTATTTCGTTTCCGCCCGCCTGTATTTTGCTTCTGCTTCTGCTTCCTGTTTCGAGCGCTGTTGCGCAAACCTGGATGCATTATGGTGGTGATGAGGGCGGCGGTCGCTTTTCTGCGCTGGATCAAATCAATCGCGATAATGTCGGTGCCCTCGAGCTTGCCTGGACTTATCGTACCGGTGCGGTCGAAGAGAATCCGAAGCTTAAGATGTTCATCGATTTTCAGGCGACACCGATATTATTGCCCGAGGAAGCCGGTGGTCACCTGATTGTCTGCACACCTTTTACCAAGGTTATTGCACTGGACCCACAGAGCGGTGCTGAACGTTGGGCGTACGAACCCAAGTTCAAGAAGGTGCCGTATGCTGGCCGATTCAAATGTCGGGGCCTGAGCCAGTGGCGCGACCCCAAAGCTGCTGCTGATGCGCGCTGTGCAACCCGATTATTCCTGCCGCTTCCGGACCTGACTTTGCTGGCGATTGATGCGCGTGATGGTGAGTTGTGTCCTGAGTTCGGCAGCGAGGGTGTTGTGGATGTTCGTCCTCATGTCGAGGCTATGGAACCGGCGAAGGGCGTCATTGGTACGCAGTTACTGTCTCCTGCGGCAGTGATTAATGGTGTGGTAGTGGTGACGACTACCGCGAATAAATTTAAGAGTGCCAACTCGGTCAACGGAGCCATCCGCGGTTTTGACGCCCGCAATGGCAAGTTGCGCTGGACATTTGATCCGTTGGTGCGTGTTGCCAGCGAGGGACTGGAAGCAACGCCACAGAATGTCGGTGGCGGAAATGTCTGGACGATCATGTCGACCGACAGCGAGCGGGACTTGCTGTTCCTGCCCACGGCAAGTCCGGCACCAAATTTCTGGGGTGTCCATCGTCCCGGTGACAATCGCTATGCCAATTCGATTGTTGCCTTGCGGGGTACGACCGGTGAAGTAGTCTGGCATTTTCAGGTTGTTCATCACGATGTCTGGGATCGTGATATGCCGGCTGCGCCCATCGTCGTTGATATTCGTCGTGACGGCGAGGTAATTCCTGCTGTTATCCAGCTGAGTAAATCAGGCATGGCATTCACGTTTAATCGCGAGACAGGCGAGTCGCTGTTTCCGATTGAGGAGCGACCCGTATCAACTGCTGGTATTCCCGGTGAGCATTTGTCGCCAACCCAGCCGTTCACGGTCAAACCGCCACCCCTTGTCAGGATGGGCATCACGCCGGATGATGCCTGGGGATTCACGATTTTTGATCGCAGCGTGTGCCGTAAAAAGATTGAGGCACTACGCTGGGGGGAGATGTATGAGCCGCCCACCACCCAGGGCACGATCATGTATCCGCAAGTTGGCGGTGGCAGTAACTGGGGGGGTGGAGCCTTCGATCCCGAGCGCAATATGCTGATAACACCGGTGTCTGAGATCCCTTATTTCATTCGCCTGGTGCCAAGAGAGGAAGTTGATCCGAAAACGGCAAAGTTGCCGCAGGCTGGCGCACCCATGCAGGTACCGGGATACATTGGCGGTACGCCCTACGCGGTTGAACAGGGACCGCTGATGTCACCGTTCTTCTCGCCCTGCACGGCGCCGCCGTGGAATCAGTTGGTGGCGGTCGACATGTCGGTAGGAGAAATCAAATGGAAGGTCCCTTTTGGGGTGCTGGACAAGCTGGTACCGGTGCCGGTGCCGTTGAACTGGGGTGCGCCATCAGCCGGTGGCCCGATCGTGACCGGCGGTGGTCTGATCTTCATCGGTGCGACGGCTGACTCGCGGTTTCGCGCGTTCGATATCGACACTGGTGAGGAGCTCTGGCAGGACATGATGTCGACCTCAGCGATGGCGACACCCATGACCTACGAGGCTGGTGGGAGGCAATTCGTCGTGATCGCGGCCGGCGGACACAGCTGGTATTACGCGCACGGTGTGAATGATTACCTGTTGGCGTATGCCCTGCCTGAAGCGCAGTAACAGCAGTATTTCGCTGTTAAGTCACTATTGTGGCTTTGCCGTAAGTTTTTCCGGGAAGTGTTTTTCCATCAGGGCAAGCAGTTCACGCGGATAGTCTTCAACACGGTCAAGTTTTTTGGCCGGTCCGGCCCAGACTGTATGACCGGGGTGGTCACTCATATTCATCCAGCCCAACCAGGGCGCGATAAAGGTCGGGGCTGCCGTCGTGTAGACCTTTACGGTGTCCGGGTTATGCAGTTCTGCCAGTGAGCCACGGATGAGTTGGTGTTCACCCATCGTGACACCTTTCGGATAGGCACGTCGTGTTGTCATCCAGATATCGTCATTAATCTCTCGCCAGTGCAGTCGGTCGGCAATGCTGGCGGTCTCATCAATCGAGCGTGAATCATCTGAGCGTTTATAGCCATTAATCGTATAGATATAGTGGGCCCTGACTGAAATCGTATTCGGACGCACTTCATTGCGTTCCCCGGTAATCGGGTTGTCAAACGTGTCGATCAGCCTGCCGGTTCCGGTATCGCGGAAGAAGCTCGCTGTTGCGGCATAACCATGGTAGGAACCGTCCGATTGTCGTTCGTAGTAGTCAATTTCGGAGCCTTCAAAATTGACCATCGGCAGGGGCGCCTGACCCGGTAAAACCGCATAGATAGTGCCGTAATACCAGTGCGGCACATCTTCCGCCAGCAGGCTGCCACGCATTTTGATCATCGCCGTCAATGCATCCTGTGGCGCAGCCAGGTCCAGCGTACGGTGGATCCGGGCAGCCTCGCCGAGTGCTGGCAGCAATGGCGATGCCGCCGCCGTGGCCAGGGCGCGGCAGAGCCAGCGCCTTGTTTTCATGGGGTTATTCATGGTTATAGATTAGCAGAAATGGCGGGATTCTGAGAACTGTGCCACGGAACCTATACCTGAGACCGCATACATTATTCATTCCACTTTCTGAGGCCAAGTGTGGATTATGTCTGAATTATTCGCCGTGCCATTACTGTTGGGGCTCGTAGCTTTTCTGATCGGCTGGTTTGTCGCCAAGTTTTCAGCTTATGTTGGTTCGCGCGCTTCCGGTCAGGATATGCCCGATAATGACCATAAGATTCATGCGCTGGAAGCCAGTTTGCGGGTCAGTAAGAAAGATGCCGGTGAGATGACCATAAGACTTGACTCATCAACGCAGGAACTTCAAACGCTGCGCGCATCACTCGATGACCTGACCGGTGATGATCTGGATTCAGAAAGCGCACCGGCGGATCAATTTTTGCCTGACTGTTGACGCGAGTGATCAGCTGCGTTCACCATGAGCGCTATCGGGCGGTACTGTATTAGCCGCCAGCTGATAAAAATAAGAGGTCGTCATCATGAAGCTGGGGCTTATGGCTGGTTATTCGCCGGCACAGGTCGAGCTCCCCATGGAACAGATTCTCGAAGCCGAGCGCCTTGGCTTTGATTCGGTGTGGACTGCCGAAGCCTACGGTTCCGATGCGTTGACAACTGCGGCATGGGTTCTCGCCAAAACGTCCCGGATCAAGGTCGGAACGGCAATTGTGCAAATGCCGGCGCGCACACCAACCTGTACAGCAATGTCTGCGATGACCCTGAGCGGGATGTCAGGTGGGCGATTCATTCTCGGTATTGGCCCTTCGGGTCCCGGCGTTATTGAAGGTTGGCATGGTGTTGCTTATGGCAGGCCGCTGACCCGGACACGGGAATATGTGGATATTCTTCATAAAATTTTTGCCCGCCGCGAAAAACTTGAACATGACGGCTATCACTACCAGATTCCTTACCGTGGCAAAGATGCCAAGGGCGTCGGCAGGCCGATGAAGAGTATTCTGCATGCCGGTCATCCGATTCCAATCTATACTGCCGCGATTACACCTGCAGGGTTGCGTTGCGCCGGTGAAGTGGCGAATGGCGTATTTCCGATCTGGATGAATCCGGATCGTTTCGACTTGCTCGGGCCATTTATCGAGGAAGGTCTGGCGCTGGCGGATGGCGGAAAGACCCTGGCTGATTTTGATGTCGCGCCGATGGTCAGCATCGTCATAGGCGACAACGTCGATGAGTGTCGAGCCCACGTTAAGGCCCACCTTGCGCTCTACATCGGGGGCATGGGGCCGCCCGGGCACAACTTCTACAATGACTATGCATCGCGTATGGGTTACGCAGCAGAGGCCCGGCAAATCCAGCAACTTTATCTGACTGGCAAGAAGGCTGAAGCGGCGCAGGCGGTGCCTGATCAGCTCATCGATGATTGTGCGCTGGTCGGTCCGGCTGAACGGATTCGCGAACGTCTCACGGCCTGGAAAGAAGCCGGTAGTCGCGGGCATGTCGGTTCGATGCTGGTTGGTGGAGCAACGATTGACGCACTGCGTCTGCTGGCTGAAGAGTTGCTCTGATGAGAGCGGGCTGATATGTCGGATGTTCCGCTGACATTCGGCATTCCGATTCCACAGGTCTTTCTCGATGGTCAGGCCGATATGCAACTCGTGCGTACAGCATTGCAGCGTGCCGAGCAACTTGGTTTCGACAGTGCATGGGTACAGGATCAGGTGGCCGGTGACGTTCCGTTGCTCGAATCAATCAGCTTGTTGAGTTATGCAGCAGCGGTGACGACAACGTTACGCCTCGGAGTGTCGGTTATTGTTCTGCCGATTCGTAATGCACCTCAACTTGCTAAGAATGTCAGTACGCTCGACCATATGAGTAATGGTCGGGTGATTCTCGGGGTGGGGCTTGGGCCGGTATTTGCCGGTGATAACTATTTTCAGATCTTCGGTACTAAAGCGGATGAAGCACTAAGGCGCTTCAACGAAAGTATCTCAATCATGAAGAGCCTGTGGACGCAGGACAAGACCAACATAAACGGTGAGTTCTACCGGCTTGAAAACCCCGGCATGGAACCCAAGCCGATCCAGCAGCCGCACCCCCCTTTGTGGTTTGGCGGGCAGCATCCAAAAGCACTACACAGGGCCGTACGGATGGCGGATGGTTATATGGGGGCGGGACCGACAACTACCCGTGATTTTGGCAGCCATGTTGAACTGATTCGTCGTTATCTCGATGAGGAAGGCAGGGATCCGGCTTCGTTGCCGATATCCAAGCGTGTGTATCTTGGCATTGATAATAATGAACAACGTGTAAAAGCAGGTCTGGATAAATTTTTTGCAGCGCGTTATCCGTGGATGATAAAGAGCAATCCGAACTTCGTAGCGGATATCTGTGTTTGGGGGAGTCCAGAGCGGGTGGTGGAAGGACTTTGTGAAGTGATTGATCGTGGAGCGCGCATGATTGTGCTGAATCCGCTTTGGGATTTTGTTGAGCAAATGGAGATTCTTGCTACAGAAGTTATTCCCGAGTTGCACAGACATGAGTGAGCTGTAATTAAGGGTGCGACGCAGCTGGTTTAGCTGCGGTTTTATAGCTGTAAGACCTTTCCCTGGTAAGTGTTTTGTGTCCGATTGTGCGAACGGTTCCTTGTGGCGAGGTTGTGTGAAAACAGCAATCCATCATGATCAGGCCGACCGCTTGCAACTGCGAAGTGGTCATGTGGGCGCAATCTGATCTGATGCTGTCTGAATGATCAGGTCTGAGCAATCATGCTTAATTGTCAGTGAACGCTCCCGATCACCGCACTCACATCTTCGGTATACATGGCCGGCAGGGAATGCGCTATGCCCTTGTGACAGTCGATGCAGGTCTCGCCTTCGTCAAAGCCTTTAATGTGAGCCTTCACAGCCCGACGTTGTTGGTCTACGTAGTCCATCGAGTCGTAGTCATGACAGTTCCGGCACTCCCGGGAGTCTGTGGCCTTCATGGTCCTCCAGACATTTTGTGCCAGTTCCAGGCGTTTTGCTTCAAATTTCTCGGCTGTATCGATAGTGCCTAAGAAGTGGTGGAACAACTCGTTGGTGGCAAAAATCTTACGGAGAATTTTGTAATGCCATTCCTTCGGCACATGACAGTCGGAGCAAACCGCGCGAATACCGGTGCGATTGTTGTAATGAATCGTATCGCGATATTCTTCGTAAACATTCACTTCCATCTCGTGGCAGGTAATGCAGAAGGTCTCGGTGTTGGTTAGTTCTATGGCCCAGTTAAAGCCACCCCAAAATAGAATACCGACAATAAACCCGACAATCAGCAGCGCACCCAGGCTGTAAGTTCCCGAAGGCGAGCGCAACATGTTCAATAGATTTTGCGGGCGATCGGTTGATTTTTCATCGCTCATTTTACTATTCCTTTCGGTCTATCGCTCGCGGATAGCCTTGACGGGTTCGAAAGAGTTTTCTATCAGGGGCTTTGTGTCCATCTGGGCAACATGACACTGGGTGCAGAAGTAGCGTCGCGGTGCAATGTTGGCCAATACACTTTCGTCCCGGTCGGAGAAATGTGTCTGGCTGATTTTTGTAGCACCGGCCCCGCGATAGTTGGCCCAGCTGTGGCACGTCAGGCACTTGTTTGAATTCTGATTGATTTTATAGTCGTCTATGGAATGTGGAACCAGTGGTGGCTGTTGAACGAAGTCTCTCGGCAGGACATCCTGATCGGGTTCCCATCGCTTGATGGTTGGCGATATTGCCGCGGCATCAAGGTCTACATCACCCCTCAGGCTTAGGACTTTATCGTCGGCATTACTCACGGTGACGAGTAACAATAGGGCAGCAGCTAGTGCGCAGATCTCTGAGTGATTCATCTCTGAGTCTCCTTTGCGAATTGTAAATTCTGTTTGGGTAAATTTTGTTGTATCAGGCATCCAAAAAGGGCGCCAGATTGGAAGACGTCCTGTGAGCAAATATCGATACAGCGCCCACAGTTCGTGTGGTTCTCCTGATCACCAATGGTGTTGAGTGGCCGTGACGCCTGGGTGGGCAGTGACGTCGACTTGCGTGCATACAGGGCTAACGTCAGCCCGCCCAGCGCAATGCCGCCGGTAGCCCGGACGGCATTGCCAATCAGTCTTAGTCTGGTTTTGTTCATGCCCATCACTGTTGGTACTAACTTCAGGCGCGGGTCACTTTGACGGCGCATTTCTTGTAATCCGTTTCTTTGGAGATCGGACAAGTTGCATCCAGCGTCAGTTTGTTGACCAGGCGACGGGCATCGAACCACGGTGCAAAAATCAAACCTTGCGGTGGCCGGTTTCGACCCCGGGTTTCAACCTGCATCGTGATCTCACCACGGCGTGTGGTGAGTGTGGCGGTCATGCCGCGGCGCAGGCCACGCTTTTTCGCATCATCCGGGTGCATGAATACCAGTGCATCCGGGTAGGCGCGATACAGTTCCGGTACCCGTTGGGTCATGGACCCGGAGTGCCAGTGCTCGAGTACCCGGCCGGTGCACAGCCACAGATCGTACTCTGCATCCGGTTCTTCCGCGGCCGGTTCGTAAGGCAGCGCGAAAGCCGCCGCTTTACCGTCGGGTTTGCCGTAGAACTCAACTTCTTTCCCGGCTGCCACCAGCGGATCGTAACCGGTGCGATAACGCCACAGCGTCTCCTTGCCGTCAATGACCGGCCAGCGCAAGCCACGGCTGGCATGATAGGCATCGAACTCACCGAGTTCGTGGCCTTTCTTCGGCCCCTTGAGACCGAATATCCGGTATTCCTCGTAGAGTCCTTTTTGCAGGTAATAGCCGAAGGCTTCCATCTCGTCGTTGTCGTAGACGTTGCCGTCTGCATCAATGACGGCCTGTTTCGGGAACCGGTCTACCTGGCCGTTCGCAAACAGGATGTCGTACAGCGTTTTGCCCTTGTACTCGGCTTTTTGCGCAATGAGTTCTGCCGGCCAGACTTCCTCTACCTTGAAGCGTTTTGAAAACTCGACAAGTTGCCAGAGATCTGAACGAGCCTCACCCGGCGGCTTGACCTGTTGCCGCCAGAATTGTGTGCGCCGTTCGGCATTACCGTAGGCACCTTCTTTCTCGGCCCACATGGCGGTGGGCAGGATCAGGTCGGCAGCCATGGCCGTGACCGTCGGGTAGGGATCCGACACGACGATGAAGTTGGCCGGGTTGCGATACCCGGGGAGCGTCTCATCGTTCATATTGGGCGCTGCCTGCACATTATTGTTGCACATAACCCAATAGGCGTTGATCTTGCCATCCTTGAGTTTGCGGTTTTGCAGTACGGCGTGAAAGCCCGGCTTGCCCGGAATCGTGCCTTTCGGCAGTTTCCAGATTTTTTCACTGAAGTCCCGATGTGGTTCTTTCTTGACCACCAGATCGACCGGCAGTCGATGGGCGAAGGTGCCGACTTCACGAGCCGTGCCGCACGCAGACGGTTGTCCCGTCAGTGAGAACGGGCCGTTGCCTGGTTCGGAAATCTTGCCGGTCAGCAGGTGGATGTTGTAGACCAGGTTATTACACCAGGTGCCACGAGAGTGTTGGTTGAAGCCCATCGTCCAGTACGACACGACTTTGATGCTCGGGTCTGCATAGAGTTCGGCTAATGCCTGCAGGCTCTTCTTCGGCACGCCCGAAAGTTCAGAAACTGAATCCAGATCATAGTCGGCGACAAATTTACTGAATTCATCAAACGTCATCGGCTTGGAACCGCCGCCTTTGCCAGAATTAGCCGCCTTTTTCTCCCGCGGATCATCAGGACGCAGACCATAGCCGATGTCCGTGTTACCGCGACGGAAATTTACGTTCTTGCTGACGAAGTCCTGGTTGACTTTGCCCGACTGGATGATGTGATTGGCGATGTAGTTCAGAATCGCAAGATCGGTTTGCGGTTTGAATACCATTGGGATGTCGGCGAGGTCAAAGTTACGGTTCTTGAATGTCGACAACACGGCAACCTTGCACTTGTCATGTGTCAGGCGACGATCGGTGAGTCGGCTCCACAGGATAGGATGCATTTCCGCCATGTTTGAACCCCAGAGTACGAAGGCATCGGCGTGTTCGAGGTCATCGTATACACCCATGGGTTCATCGGCACCGAAGGTACGGATGAAACCGGCGACAGCAGAGGCCATGCAGTGGCGCGCGTTTGGCTCGAGGTTGTTAGTACGAAAACCGGCCTTGTAAAGTTTTGACGCAGCATAGCCTTCCCATACCGTCCACTGACCGGAGCCAAACATGCCTATCGAAGTCGGGCCTTTATCTTTCAGTGCGGCTTTCCATTTATCGGCCATGATGTCGAAAGCGGCATCCCAGCTGACCGGTGTAAATTCACCATTCT
Source organism: Chromatiales bacterium (assembly GCA_002688175.1). Taxonomy (GTDB): domain Bacteria; phylum Pseudomonadota; class Gammaproteobacteria; order Steroidobacterales; genus SMWD01. Next base: position 68,332 of record NZCC01000024.1, on the reverse strand, counting down.
TGTCATATTTGCCGTTGGTCATGCGCAGCAGGGGTGTGGTGAGCCGGTCTTCGCCGTACTGGATTTTGGACAGGAAGTAACCTTTGATACAGTTCAGCCCGCGGTTTACCGGGGCGTCGGGATCGCCCTGAGTTGCAACGATGCGCCCGTTTTTAGTGCCTACCAATACGCTGCATCCCGTACCGCAGAATCGGCAGGGCGCCTTGTCCCAACGAATATCTTCGCTGTTCCCGGCAGTTGCAATCGGGGCTATTAAATTGACGCCGGCTGCCGCAGCAGTTGCTGTTGCTGCATTCGCCTTAACAAATTCACGTCGTGACAGTTTCATGATGCGGTCTCCTGTTCGGCAGCGTTCTCATTTTCGCTGTAGTGGTAGACCAGGGATGCGGAAAGCACCCCCGCCGTGTTCTGTATATTGGTGAAAGTATTCACCAGTTCATCGTCGGTAGATTGTTCAATAACTGTGACCAGGCGTCCCTCGGGCGTCACGGTGTGGATCTCAACCCCCGGGGTGGACTCTAGTTGCGCTTGCACGCTATTAAGACACTCCGGGTCGGCGTTTATCAGCACGCCACTGACATGAAGTCCGGGCATTACAAATTTTCCTTTGATTGACGTTGTTTCAGGGCGATGGCATGGGCAGAACAGATGTCGACGCACTCGCCGCAACCGGTGCAGGCGTCGGTATTAATCCGGGGTACAGGTGCGCGGCCAATCGCCGCTGTGAAGTTGATGGCGCCCGGTTCACAGGCTTCGTCGCAAGTGCGGCAGAAGACGCCTCGGTGAGCCAGGCAGCTGGACCTGATTTGGGCAACAGCTAAGCGTGACGGTGACATGGGTTGTTCATGCCAGTTGCCTCTAAGAAATTGAGCACGCGTAACGCTGGTCATTTTTTAGTTTCGCAAAGTTGTGGTTTCTGGCTCCTGCCCTTCGCCACGTACCTGTCCAACAAGGGTGGTAATCCCCGTTAGCATGCTGATCTTCAGGGGGGGTGATTTGAATACGGAAAAATACTGGCCGGGGTTCGGTTTTCCACCGGCTGCCAAGGATCTTTATATTTCTAGATCACGCCGATTTTTGCGAGCCACTTGTGCAGATCATCGGCGACTTTGGTTTCGACACCATAAAGCCCGTGATCGATATCTTCGTACCAGATTTCATCAACGCTGGGTGCTATAATCGCCGCTGCTTTAAGCGCAGCAAAACGTGCTTTGTCGTTATAGGAGTCCGCTGTTCCTGATAGCAACAGGATGGGGATGGTTGCATTGGCAATGTGCACACTGTTAAGACTGTCGGCATCCGGGCCCCACCATGACAACCAGCTGGCCGCACGTTGAGTCCAACGGAATCGGCCCCTGGAAAGACTGGGCTCCGGTTGCCGGACATCAATATCGACAAGATAATCTTTGCCTCTGCCGTCAGCCACAGCTTGTTGAGCGTCCCTGGCGGCTGCTTCATAAGAGCCGTTGCCCGCTGCAGCACAAAACCAGTCCGGACAATCTGCAGTTGGCATCAGGTGGGCCAGGGCCACGACCTGCGGGTGCTGTTTGATGGACTGATAGCGGCCGATACTCAAACTACCCATGCTGGCGCCGGCCAGCACAATACGTTCGAAGCCATGTTCAAGCAGAAACTCTACCCAGGCATCGAGGTCATTGAGGTCGTCATCAAGCAACGCTGTTTCATGACCGGACCATCCGCTACGGTGGCTTTCAACAGCCAGTACACCCAGATCCTGTTGTGCCAGCACCGGGGCCATCCTGGCGAACAGCGGGCTGGTTGGAGAACTGGTCAGACCGTGCATGAGCAAGACAGCGGTGTGAACTTGCTGATTTTTCGGTTGCCACAGCAAACCGTATAGTTCGGTGTCGGCGGAAGAGGTATGCACCATCTCGATGGTGGTCGCGGCCAGAACCCGGGCGCCAAGATTCAGTGCCCAGCCAGCCAGCTTGTTTGCGAAAGTCTGGCGCGAGCCGAAGCCTTTCTCTATCGCACGACCCGGCTCGCGATCGTGGCACAGGAATTCCGGCAGGCTGGCTTCAGTATCGGCAAGAATCAGAAGCGGTGTCCGTGAATCCGCAAAACTTCTCGACAACTGTGTATCTGCCATCGGGCTCCACCAGGCCAGGAAGGCACCTGCCTGCTGGGTTACAGCCGGGCCATCAGCCGGAAACAGATCGATACGAAAATCCATTCCGGCGCCCTGGCGTGCAGCGATGCCCGCCCGTTGCAGCGCATCAGCATAAGTTTCCTGACCTATCGCCTGGGACAGCCAGGCATGCAGATCATTGACGGGATCAATCAGGCTGACGCCGCGAACTCGTATATCCTTGTGTTTGGCCATGTAGCGTAATACTGATAAAGCACCCACTTGCTCGCCAAGCAGAAAGATCTCGGTGAATCCGTTGACCTTGAGGTAATCGATCGCCAGCTTGATATCACGCAGGTCGTTATCAGGTACTGAGGTGAGTTGACCTTCCATGCCCCGGCGGCGCAGGCACAGGCTTAAAAATCCGTAACCCTGAGCAGTCAGTTCCGTGCCGAGTTGGCGGGGCAACGTGTCATGCGGATAGCCACCCCAGCCGTGAGCAAAAATAAATGCCGGTGCCGGCTGGCCCAGATCGTGATCATCGGGCAGCCAGAGCATCGAGATGTCCATGGGGTTGAAGCCCCCGGGCCCCGGCTCCGGATCAGTCCAGATATTAACGAGATGAAAAGTACTCAAAACCGCTTATCGATGAGGGGCATTCAGCGGGGGCGTAATCAGGGTGTCAAGAACACTGTCTATGAGTTGCCGGCGTTCAGCCATTAACGTTTCACTGAGAGTGGTATCAGGATCATAGGTTTCAATCGCCGCGTTATCCAGCACTCCGGCATCCTGTAAGGTAGCTTCAAGGATTCGCTGACGGTCCTTCAGTACCCATAATTCTTTGGTCAGTGTTATCACAGCCTGGGCTAGTCGGTCTGTATCTTCTGCTTTTAATACTTGGTCGATCATGTGGTTTTCCGTTCATCAGGTTTTTTTGCAATCAGTACGAAGGGATATTGATTATCTCCGACTCCAAACCATTCCGCCTCGACAAAACCCGCCTCCGTAGCCATCGTGGCAAGGTCGGTGGTGGCATATTCACGCCAGAAAGGATCGCCCCCATGGATCTGGTTCAGAAAATCTGCCTTCCAGCGATTGTAATCGTCGTGGGCATGGTATGCCTTCACATCTCCCATCAGGGTCACCCCGCCGGGTTTAAGCAGGCGTAAAGTTTCTTGCAGAACTTCACGGGCTACACTGGATGGGAATTCATGGAAAATCGCATAAGAAGTTACCAGGTCGAACTGATTACTTTCCAGACCTGTGTCTTCGGCCGCTGCCTCGAACAGGTGCCAGGTCAGTCCCTTTTCATTGGCGCGGCGCTGAGCCTCTTCCAGTTGTCGCGAACTTAGATCGCAACCCCAGATTTCCGCATCAGGAAAGGCTTCGGCCAAACCCTGAGTATACTGGGCACTGCCACAACCCATATCCAGAATTTTTTCGGGATTTTCTACCGGCGGCATTTTTGCCGCGGCTCTGCGCTGACCCATGATGACGTCAGCCAGGTGGTTGCTGACCATCTTGCGATGGATGATTTCACCATGGACGAAGCCCATGCAATCGTGTCCACCCCAACCCCCGGCGGAGCGGTGAAATTCATAACCATCCCAATAGTCCGGTGCTTTAAGGTTTTGTGCATATTGAATCCGGGTGGGGCCTTCCTGCAGAGCCTGTATCATTGTCTCTATATCCGGACGCATCTCGTCAAACGCATCCATGGCGATCAGGCCGTGTTGATCCAGTTGCCATTCCCGTACCACGCGAAAAATCCGAAAATCCAGACAGTCCTGCATCACAGGGGTCACCTTTGCCTGAAGTTCGTCAAGATCCTCGGGCAGTTCCACCGTCGTCAGACCTGCCGCCTCGGCATATTCATCGGCGGTTTTTTCCAGTCGTACGGCTTCTATGCCGAGGTCAACGAGGAACTCTACGCTCGCACGACCGCGTTGATGAAGAGTGTAGTCCATATTGTTTCCCCAATCCGGCCAAGGGCTGGTAGCTTTAAATGGCAGCTAACTGGAATAGCTGGAAATTTTTATCCGATTAAATCACCGAGCATAGACTTGTTGTATCATTATTCCAGCCCAAACGGCTTGTTGGTGCGCAGTGCAAACGAAGCGCAGTTTCTCTCATGGTCGTGCACGGCCCTGGCCGTAATTATATCGAAGGTAAGATTTGCGTTCATAAAGGGGAACAATGGCTGTGACTGAGTCAACCCAGGCTGATTCCACAGCCGCCTCATCGTATCCGGCACCGGCCTATGGATGGTATGTCGTGATCATACTCACCGTGGCCTATGCCGTGTCCTTTCTGGACCGGCAAATTCTGGCTTTACTTGTGCAGCCGATCAAAGCGGACCTCGGTATTACCGATACGGAAATGAGCCTGTTGCTGGGCCTGGCATTTGCCATTTTCTATACCGTGCTGGCGATACCACTGGGCCGAATGGCGGATCAGCGTAGCCGACGTGGCATGATCACCATTGCTATTACCGTGTGGTGCCTGATGACAGCGGCCTGCGGATTAGCAAAAAATTTCACTTACCTGTTTCTTGCTCGCCTCGGCGTCGGTGTCGGCCAGGCCGCATTGAACCCTGCTGCACTGTCGATGATCAGCGATTATTTCCCCCGGGAACGGCGCGGCAAGCCAGTAGCGTTCTACAGCCTGGGAATTTCCCTGGGTGCCGGGATTGCAATGCTGGTTGGCGGTCAGGTGATCAGTTATGTCAGCAAGGCCCCGGCGGTGAGTTTGCCGCTGGTCGGCGAACTTGCGGCGTGGCAGACCGTATTGTTATGGGTGGGTCTGCCGGGTCTGATCATCGCCGTACTCATGGCTACGGTCAGGGAGCCCGTGCGTCAGGATAAAATCAGGCTGCAGGACCAGGTGGCAGAAGCTCAGGATGGTATGTCGATCGGGCAGGTCGCGCGGTTTCTGCTGCAACGCTGGCGGACCTATGGAACCATGTTCATGGGCATGTCAGTAGTTACGATCATCGGCTATGCCTTCATGTTCTGGATTCCCACCATGTTTGTTCGTACCTGGGGCTGGACCATCCCCGAGATCAGCACCGCCTATGGCCTGGTCATTCTATTTGCCGGCCCCACCGGCGTAACACTGGGTGGCTGGCTGGGTGATGAGCTGTACCGGCGAGGCTATCGGGATGGTCACATGCGCGCAACGCTGATCGGCGTACTGATTCTGATTGCCGCCTCGATAGCAGCTCCGTTGATGCCTACAGCTGAGTGGACTGTGGCAATGCTGTTTCCAGCCACTGCAGGTGCGGCCATGCCATCAGCGACCGGCTCAGCATCTCTGATGATGATTGTGCCTAATCAGATGCGCGCCGTTACAGCAGCAATGTACTACTTCGTGATCGGTCTGCTTGGGCTGATCCTGGGTTCAACCTCGGTGGCCCTGGTAACGGACTATGTGTTCGCCGATGATGCCGCGCTACGCTACTCCATTGTGTGTGTGGTGATTGGAGCGGGCATACTGGCGTTGGGGTTCCTGGCCAACAACCTCAAGCATTTTCGTGACAGCGTGATTGAAGCCGACCAGTGGAGTGCTTGATAAGCGCTGAGGAACCGGCCGGCATCCGGTCAACTAGTCGCGATACGTTGGATCGACTTTGTCCAGCTTGCGCAGCAGTCCGGGCCAGGCCAGTTGGCCGCCTAGTCCCTTGGTAACTTCTTCAACCTGGGCAGCAATACCAGCGAGAATCTGGGGCTTGATCTGGACGAGCGGCACGCCACTCGATTGCGCCAGGACTTGTGCCTGGCAGGCAGTTTCCAGCGCATACATCGCCAGGAATGCATCGGCTATGGATGCGCCAACTGTCAGCAGGCCGTGATTGCGCAGGATCAGAAATAATTTATCGCCGAGGTCTGCTACCAGTCGCGGCTTCTCCTCCGCATTCAGAGCGATTCCCTCGTAATCGTGATAGCCGATTGAAGCCAGTGCCACGAGCGAGATTTGCGATAACGGTAACAGGCCGTCCTGTTGCGTTGATACGGCAACGCCGGCCCGGGTATGCGTGTGCAGGACGCAACGGATATCCGAGCGGGCTTCATGAACGGCGCTGTGAATGGTAAAGCCGGCCGGATTGACGGGATAGGGCGACTCCATAATTTTGTTTCCGGCCAGGTCAACCTTGATGAGGTTGCTGGCGGTTATTTCTTCAAATAGCAAACCGTAGGCGTTGATTAGAAAATGCTGGTCTGGACCCGGGATGCGAACTGATATGTGCGTGAAAATAAGGTCGTCCCAACCGTACATTGCTATGAGGCGGTAACAGGCTGCCAGGTCAACTCTCATTTGCCACTCTTCATCACTTACCTGGTCACGGATTGAAAGGGTGTCTGCCGATGTGTTCATTTCTTATTCTCTCCCGGTTATCTGCGCTATGTTTGCTCGATATTATATATCGCTCGTTCTACTGTAAGTTAAAGCCGGGCAAGCACAGACCGCCTGTCTGTCAGGATAATTTGTGTATCAATTTACTTCATAATTCGTTCATATAGATTTAACGCGCATATCAATCGATCTATTGCTTCTGCATCAATCCCGAGAAATATTCAGCCGCATTGTCAGACTGCCCTTTTTTGAAGGCAGTGCACAAGTCGATACTTTCCAGGGTTTGTTCGTAGACTCGGCGACTGCCAATGTAATCATCCACGCGACTTTCGAACATGGTTTTTAGTTGGGCAGCGTCTTCATCGGAACAAAACCATTTTCCAAATGATCTTGGTGCATCCCGGGCGATCCGGTCGGAACCACTTTTCAGGATCAGGTCCAGGTTCTTCTGAACCCAGGGCAGGTTCTCGTCCCGGCTGTCGTGATTTAGAATCAGACTCAGCCAGTTTTGCAGTTCATTGGAGCGGACGGCATCACTCATTACCAGGGCGCGACTCTTGCGAATGACATCGGGGTCAATCGCTTTCGCCAGTGCGGTAATGATGGCCTGTCGCAGGCGCTGATTATCGCTGGCTTTTAATTGCTCGATCAATGCATCTGTAAAACTGTGGTCACTGTCCTGAACAGCTACGATCAAAGCTGTGGTCAGCACATCAGGATCCAGTGCATCAAGGTGTAAAGCGCCATCAGCCTGGTAACCGATATATTGATGGGCGGCCTCTTTAAGCTGATTACGCAGATCCACGGAACGTACATCAAGGGCAAGAAAATCTACGAGGTAACGGCGCAGCATCGTTGCTTCAACCTTTGATTCTGCCCCGTCAGCACCATCCAGTGCCGCGAGGCGGGGGGTCAGAATTGCGTCTGCATGATTTCTTGCTGTCTCGCGCAGGTCATCGCTCAGCAGTTGAGTCAGGATGCGTCGATAGATTCCCAGTGGGGAGGTTACGACAGTGCGCTCCTTCGCGGCACTAATATCCGGGAGCATTTCAACCAGTGTCCCGACCGGGATTGAGCCGTTGTAGACTCCGGCGATCAGGCTGTCGACCAATGAGATGCGCTCCTGAGCATCGAGCGCAGTGTTGAAGACTTCAAGCAATGCCTGCATGCCATCAGCATCGAGGTTCCAGCGAAAGTGCCCCGCACCACCGGCATTAGGCATTAACCAGGCGGGGCATTCGCCTGAGGTCGATAACGAAACAGTCTGTTTTTTCTCAGTCAATAGTACGCATTCTTCGCTACGCTCGGTTCCTGTTCCCCAGGCGAGACAAGCCGGAATCTTCCAGGTTTTGTTGCGGTCACCGGCAGAACCCAAAGGCAGGTAGCGTTCCTGGGCAAGCGCAACGGTTACTTTGTCGGTATCGCAATGCATGGCAACATCAACATAGGGAACGCCTGGTTGAAACAAGAAGCTTTCAAACACTCCCTTAACATCCTTGTTGCCAGAAGTATCTTTTTGTGTCGCTTTAGTCAGTGCTGCGATCAGGTCATAGACGGTGGCGCTGCCAAAAGCGTGTTCCCGCATGTAATTGCGAATGCCTTCACGAAAGTTATTCTCACCAAGATAGCGCTCAATCATTTGCAGTACGCCGGCGCCTTTGAGGTAGGTGATGCCATCGAAGGCGGTGACGATATCACCGGAGTTATTGACGGGCTGTCGTATCTGACGGGCAGTGATCAGGCTGTCTGCAGACATGGCATTGATGGCCCGCGCCTGGGTATTCCTGTCAAATTTGTATTCCTTGCTCCAGTCGTGCGCTGCCTTGGCCTGAATCCAGCTCGCAAAGGCTTCATTTAGCCAGATATCATCCCACCACGGCATAGTGACCAGATTACCGAACCACTGATGGCTCAATTCATGGGCATGGGTCATTGCATAGCGCCGCTGCATGTTGATGGATGGTCGGTCGCCAAACAGCAACAGCGGTTCCCGGTAGGTGATCAGGCCGGCATTCTCCATCGCACCAGAGGCAAAATCCGGTACCGCAACGATGTCCAGCTTGTCATAGGGGTATGCGATGGCAAAATATTCTTCGAGCCACTCAAGCAGTTCAGCCGTGTTTTCCAGCGCCCAGGCCATGCGTTTACCCTGTCCGCGTGCTGCCAGTCCGCGCAGGGGAATTGGCTGGTCGCGCAAGGTGGATGGTGGGATGGGAGTCCATTCCACAACATCCAGCGGACCGACTGCGAATGCCACCAGGTAAGTCGGTAATGGTTTGGTGGTGGCATAGCTGATTTTCTTCAGGTCATTGTCGAGTTTGATTTCGTCGGTTGATAGCGTATTGCTGAAGGCGCTGTAGGCGGAACGGGTAGTAACAGAAATATCAAATGGAGTCTTGAATCGTGGTTCATCGAAAGAGGGGAAAGCCCTGCGAGCATAGATGCTTTCAAATTGTGTAAATCCGTACGAATCCTCGCCCACTTTCACCTTATAAAGACCATTCAGCGTAGCCTTGAAGGGTGCCGTATAGTCAAAATTAATCGTTGCATGTTGTGGTTGCAGTTCTTCAGCAAAATCAAGACGCGCCATGCCGTCTGTGGTTACTTCGCTATAAGTTGCCGGTAAGGTTCTACCGCCATTTGTTGTCACCACGGCCGAGGCTATATCCAGGTCTTTGCCATGTAACCAGATAGTGCTTACTGGCTGGATAATCTCAATGTCGATTGCAGTGTGACCGGAAAAGTGGTCTGTATCAGGAATGATCGTCAGGTCTAATCGGTAGTGTTCAGGGCGAACAGTATCCGGTAAGCGAAAGTATTGATTGGATTCGACGGCAGGTTTTGCGTTGGTTTCAACGCCGTTGTTTGTGTCATTGCTGCAAGCAGTGAGCAAATTTAATGTCAAAAAAATACTGATAAAGGCTAATTTATTACACGTATGCCGGCAGTTCATTTTTCGCTGGCCTTTGTTTCCATGATTTTTCAAACTGTACTAAAACGAGTAATTGTACTGCCATTTCGGTGTTATGCTCGGCTATCGATAAGGAATTGGCGCCGTCGAGCAGGCGCTGACAGATAAAACGCGCGTTTTATATGTAGAGACGATGGCTAACCCGACCCTGCGGATTGCAGATATTCCCCGGCTGGCAGAACTTGCACATGCATGCGGGGCGCAACTCGTGGTCGACAATACCTTCTGCCCGCTGATGGTTTCGCCCCTGAATCTGGGCGCGGATGTTGTTGTGCACAGCCTGACAAAGTTCATCAACGGCGCATCCGATGCGATTGCCGGGGCGATCTGTGGCAGTTCTGAATTTATCAGTAGCCTGATGGATCTCCACTACGGCTCACTGATGCTCATCGGGCCGACCATGGACCCGCGGGTCGCCTATGACATCAGTTTACGGCTTCCACATCTTGGGTTGAGGATGACCGAACACAGCCAACGCGCACACCTGTATGCGTCCCGGCTGGAAGCGATGGGCGTGGCAGTCATCTACCCGGGACTTTCGTCACATCCTGATTACGCTTTATTAAAACAGATAGGCAATGAGACCTATGGAGCGGGCGGCGTTTTTTGTATTGATCTTCACACCACTGAGGCAGCGAATGAATTTATGGAATTGTTGCAGAACACCGACCGCTTCGGTTTGATGGCCGTAAGTCTCGGTTTCTTTGAGACACTGATGTCCTGTCCGGCCAGTTCCACTTCAAGCGAACTCTCGGAACATGACCGCTCGAAAGCGGGCATCAGTCCTGGTCTGGTCCGTCTTTCGATTGGTTACACGGGAAGTGTCGAGCAGCGCTGGGCGCAACTTATGGCAGCGGTGGAGAAACTGGGCCTCACCTCAAAATAACCGGTTACCTGCGAACGCTGGCTGCCAGAAAATAAAATTTACTTTTATCCGGTGCGCCAATTGATGTCGGAGTCAGGGTCTTCGATGCTTATGAAGCAGCCTGGTATGATTTTGCCGGCTCGTTGTGAATCGCCGTCAACGGGCGTGCATGGTAAGATGCTGCGACCCGCTCAGCGGGCGGGGTGTTGTACAGCGTGGTACGCTGGCGCGGCGTTCGTCCAAGGGTTTCGATCAGTGCATCCATGAGTGCTGGAGCCAGTTCCTGACCATGACCTGCACCCGCTGCCCGGGAAATTGATTCATTCATCAGTGTTCCGCCGAGATCATTCGCGCCTGCATTCAGGCAATCCGCTGCAACCTCCGTGCCGAGCTTGACCCATGAAGTCTGGATATTGTCGATCACCGGGTTCAGTGTCAGGCGTGCGATTGCGTGCATCAGTAGTGTTTCGCGGTAGGTTGGCCCGCGCCGGGCATGGCCACGGTAATACATGGGCGCTTCCATATGAATAAAAGGCAGGGGCACGAATTCGGTAATGCCACCGGTTTGTTCCTGCAGTTGGCGTAGCCTGAGCAGGTGAACGGCCCAGTGACGCGACGCTTCGATATGGCCGAACATGATAGTGCTGGTGGTTTGCAGGCCAATTTTGTGAGCGGTAGCGATGATATCGAGCCACCCGTCGGAGTCCAGTTTATCCGGACAGATAACCCGGCGAATATCATCATCGAGAATCTCGGCGGCGGTGCCGGGCAGGCTCGCCAGTCCGGCGGCCATGAGCTCCGTCAAAAAGGCTTCGATTGATTTGCCGAGCGTCTGTGCGCCATGCATGACCTCGAGCGGGGAAAAGGCGTGGATATGCATATCCGGAACAGCATCTTTGACGGCCCGGCATATATCCAGATAGGTGTGGCCGGTATAGGCCGGATGAATTCCGCCCTGCAGGCAGACTTCCGTTGCACCGCGGGACCAGGCTTCTTCGGTCCGTCGGCTGATTTCATCCATGTCCAGCACATAAGGTGCGCCGCGCAGGTTTTCGCTCGTCTTGCCTTTAGAAAATGCACAGAACTTGCATTTGAATATGCACAGGTTCGTATAGTTGATATTGCGGTTCACCGCATAGGTTATCCCGTTGCCGCTGTGCTCGATACGCACCGCATCGGCGGCCCGACAAACTGCGCCAAAGTCATCACCGCGTGCCGCAAACAGTGTTTCGATTTGTGCTGTCGTCAGGGCGAAACCATCCTCGGCACGGGTCAGGATATCGGCAAGTTGCCGGTTTGCCGTCGGGGCAGGAACGCGTGGGACACGAAACGGTGGTTTCATCGCGGTACCAGCTACCCACGTATCGTCACGTGTGTAGCCTTCGCTGTCGCTATGCTGTAGTACGCTGGCATGTAGTCTCGGGTGAATCCAGCGCTCGGCTTGCAGGGCATATTCCGGGTAAATGGTCAGTCGTTGCGTCAGACGTTTGCCGGCTTCGGCAGTTTGTTCGGCAAGTTGACCCAGGTGTGGCCATGGCGATTCGGGGTTAACGTGATCGGGCGTGATCGGTGACACGCCGCCCCAGTCATTGATACCGGCGGCAATCAAGGCCGGTAATCGATCGGCATTCAGATTCGGAGGCGCCTGCAGGTTCATGTCGGCGCCAAAAATGTGCCGGGCGACCGCAACGGTCCACAGCAATTCTTCGAAGGCGGGTGCGGCGACCGCCTGCATTTTTGTGCCGGCCTTTGGCACAAAATTCTGGATAATGATTTCCTGGATGTGGCCGTATTGTTCGTGCAGTTCCAGCAGTGCAGTAAGACTGTCAATCCGCTCCTGGCGGGATTCACCGATGCCGATCAGGATGCCAGTTGTCAGCGGGACATCAGCTGCACCGGCAGCAGCAATCGACAAGAGCCTTGCTTGCGGGTGTTTGTCCGGTGAACCGAAATGCGGGCCGTCGCGTTGGGTGAGGCGTTCAGCTGTTGACTCGAGCATGATGCCCATGGATGCGGCAACTTCACGCAGTTCATCGTAATCTGCGCGTTGCAGAACCCCAGGGTTCAGGTGTGGCAATAGCCCTGTTTCATCATGAACAAGTTGCGCCATTTGCTTTACATATTCGAGTGTCGTTTCGCAGCCAAGCGCTTTAAGGGCCTTGCGCGCTGCCTCGTAACGTAGTTCCGGTTTGTCGCCGAGTGTGAACAGAGCTTCGCGACAGCCGGCGGCTTTGCCTGCTTGCGCAATTTTTATCACCTCTTCTGGCAGCATATAAGCCTGCTCAAGTCGGCTGGGCGTTTTGGCGTAGGTGCAGTAATGGCACACGTCACGACACAATTCGGTCAGCGGGATGAAGACCTTGCGAGAGTAGGTCACGATATCGCCTTTGCCGGCATCCCGTTGCCCGGCAGCTGCTGCCATCAACTGATCGAGCGGCTGGCCGTTATAGTGAGCTGCGAGCGCATTGGGTCCGGCTATAGCCTGATGGTTGGTTTTCATGCGCTGGCGACCGAAGGTGGCTGGCGAAATGCACTGCGAATCCCTGACTGACTGAGGTATTTGCCCGTGTGCCCCATCGGGTTGATGCTGCACAGTTGCACAAGGTCGGTCGGTCGATCGATATCGCATTGGAATGCGGTCGGGCAGGTAACCCGATGTTCGAGTCCTGCTGCTTTCGCTGCCAGAATATGTCGCTCGCAACTTTGCTCACCAAACAGAAACCCGATCCCCGTCGGCGGTGAAATGACCAGCGCATTGGTGCCGCCGTCCCGACCGGCTGGACAGATTGTCAGTCCACCGCAATGTTCCCTGAGCAAGGCATCAACATCGTTAGTGGTGATGGTCGGTAGATCGCTCGGTATGATTAACAGCGTTTGTGCGCCGTTGGCCTGTAACTGACGGGCTGCATGATCCAGATTGGCAGACAATCCGGCACCTTCCAGTTCAGCAATGAATTCACAGTCTTGTTCTGTGCTGAACGTCCGGATCAGCGGATCTTCGCCCAGGCATACGACGTGGCCAATGCCGGTGCAATTGCGTAGCGTGGTGGTTACGTCAGCAGCCATGTAAGTAGCCAGCTGCGCACACTGTTCTGCGCTCAGGGCAGTGCTAAGCCGGCTCTTGGCCCGGGTGAAATTCTTGATCGGCACGAGGGCCCAGGTTGTTGCGTTATCTGGCAATGGTTTATTCCGTCCGGTTCACGTCAATTGACTGGATGAAGTCCAGAATTGCACGTGCCAGCCTGATCTTATCGTCAAGTGTATGCATGATGGTGTCGCAAATCTGTACCGGCAAGTTTAGTTGGTCCGGTGTGGAAACCATATCACGATCGTGCTCATCAGCAATAAATCCGTCGAGCAGGTCACCATAATGACGGGAAACGGCTGCTGCGGAAGGTTCAATGCCGAGTTCACGCATAATTTTGGCGGCCGGGCCCTTGAGTGCGGCGCCGCCGACGATGGGCGATACAGCGACGATCGGTGCGGTGGCGGCCTGCAGTGCGGCGCGCATGCCCGGTACGGCCAGGATCGGGTCGATTGACAGATAGGGGTTGGACGGTGCGATGACAATGCCTGCCAGATCAGGATCCTGCAGTGCGGTCAGGGCTGCGGGCGATGGGGCGGCATTATCGACACCGGCGTACTCAAGTTGTTTGACGACCGGTTCAGCACGATCGCGCACGAAATAATGTTGAAAGTCGAGGCGACCACAGTCAGTCACGACTTGTGTCCTGACCGGTGTATCAGACATCGGTAAAATCCGGGTGTGAATCGACAGGCGTTGACACAGGGCTTGTGTGACCTGTGTCAGTGTTGCCGGTTCAGCCAGTAACTGTGCGCGGATGACATGAGTAGCCAGGTCGCGGTCACCAATCCGGAACCAGGTTTCAGCATCCAGTTGTTCCAGTGCCTGCATGAAACTCCAGGTTTCGTCGTTACAACCCCAGCCGGTATCAGGGTTTACCAACCCGGCCAGTGTGTACATCAGCGTGTCAAGATCCGGGCTGATCGGCAGGCCGAGGTGGGTGAAATCATCGCCAGTATTGACGATCGCGGTCAGTTGCGTCGCTTTAAGAATCTGGCTCAGGCCGAGGACCAGCTTGGCGCCACCGACTCCACCGGTCAGCGCGACGATATTGCCGTGCTGGAAGTTCACTCGAACAGGTTTTCGTCTGCGGGGCGCACAATTATTTTTGCTGATTGTGTCGACTCGCCGGCCTTAAGGCCTCTGATCAGTACCACCGGGATGGCTTCAGCACCTTCACCCATGAGTAATGTCGCGGTACCGGCGATGCAGTCTGCTGTCGCAACTTCAGCTACCTGTAACACGCGGCCAAACATATCAGTCCGCCCGCGCATGTCATGCATGGCCTCAAGGCCTGCGCAGCCGATCGCAATCCCGGTTGTGCCGAGCCGCCACGGCCGGCCGACGCTGTCGGTAATGACGATACCGAGGTGGATGCCAAAGTGTGCATCGAGCGTTGCCTTCAATTGCCGGGCCGATGCATCCGGGTCGTCAGGCAGGAGCAGCACGGTATCTTCATCGTTGTTGACGTTGGATCGGTCGATACCGGCATTGGCAAGCACAATACCGAGGTGGTGTTCGACGATCAGGACTCCGGGCGTGTCGCGTACGATGCGTGCCGACTCACGCAGTATTAGTTCGGCGAGTCGCGGGTCTTTCTCTGTGCTATAGGCCAGCTTGAGAGCTTCCGGTGAGGGTTCGATGTCTTTCAGGTCGACGAAACAATCTTCGGCCTTGGAGATAATTTTTTGTGCAATTGCCAACACATCACCATCTTGCGGCGCAAGTCCGGCCTTGCCGAGGTGCTCGATGATGAGCGCAGCCAGGCCGCTGCCCGGTTCGATCAGCGGCAGATCAGGGAGTGGGAAAAAGGTCAGCGCCGGTGTCGGCATCATCGAATCCGGATCAGGGTGTTGCGATTCCGGTCACGCGCACGCCTGCGTGGCTGCCGGGATAGCGTTTGTTAATGAAAATCAGCACCGACGTCAGTGCTTCCATGGCCCCCGAATTGGCGAGCGGTCCGGCGTGCCAGGCTTTAAATTTTGCTTGTTCAGCCAGTTGTATGACCACTTCACGAGCCGCGAGTTTATCACCGGCTACGAGTACATCGCAGCCCATCTCGGTATCGGATGCCATCAGGTCGGCTGCGACGTTCTGGAATGCGGAAACTACCGTGACATTTTCACCGACGATTTGCTGTGCAATCAGTGCAGCGCAGCCTTCAGCGGGCATTTGTACCCGTGCAACCTTGGGTGGAACCAGCGGTACGGTCGTATCGATGAGGATTTTCCCGGCCAGTTCGCTACGAATATCCTCGAGGGTCGGGCGCTGGTGTGCGAACGGTACGGTCATGATGACAATATCGCCGGCCGCGGCTGCCGCACGATTCTGCAGTCCTTCAATCGCTGCATCCGGCAAATCCTTATGCAGAGCGGCTGCTGAGTTGACGGCTTTATCGGCCTGCCGGGAACCGATGATGATCCGATAGCCGGCCCGGGCCCAGCGACTGGCCAGCCCGGTGCCGAGTGCGCCGGTGCCGCCGATGATGCTGATAGTCTTGATGTTAGCGATTTGTTCCATAAGTGTTCTATTGTGTCTGTACAGCGAGGATGAATGGTATCTTGCCCGCGACCGGTCGTCCAAATTATGCATTTCAGCCGGTATGGCCGTTACCCGGTGGCCGCGACCCCCGTTACTGATGCAAAATATCACTTCCGGCTATGACCGGACGATAATAACGACAGAAAAAGCGTCGGAGCCTCTGGAACGACCCTGCCATCGAAGCTTGTTATGTGACTCCCGGTGATGGGCGGGGTTGGAGATATGCATGGAAATATATAAAGAATTTATGTTTGAGGCGGCACATCGGTTGCCGCGAGTCCCACCGGGGCACAAGTGCGCCCGTTTGCATGGCCATTCGTGGAAGAGTGGGATTTATGTTGCCGGTGATATCGATCCCGAGTCTGGCTGGATTATGGATTACGGGGATATCAAGAAATTGTTTGCCCCTTTGTTCGAGCAGCTTGATCATAACTATCTGAATGACATAGAGGGCCTGGAAAACCCGACGAGTGAAGTGCTGGCAAAATGGATTTGGGATCACCTCAAGCCCGATCTGCCGCAATTGTCACGGGTGGTCATTAACGAAACCTGTACATCCGGATGCATCTACCGGGGCCCCGATGATTGATGTCGATACAGCCGGGGTTGCCAGCGGTGCATCGTCGCATGATGTTTTCATGCTGGCGGCGCTTGAAGCAGCACGACGCGGTATGCTGGCCGGCGAACCACCGGTAGGTGCGTGCCTGGTTGCGGATGGCGAGATTGTTGTAACACTGAGTAATGCCGTAATCGGTGAACTTGATATCACCGCACATGCCGAAATGCGGGTTATTCGCGAGGCATGTCGTCAGCTGCGCAAGCTCGATCTGAGCGGATGCACGTTGTACGTAACCGTTGAACCCTGCTTGATGTGCCAGACGGCCTGTCACTATGCCGGGGTCAGCAGAATAGTTTATGGGGCCGGGATTGCTGACATGAATGCCGTCACCGGCAACGAACTGGCTACATCGCCCGGTAACTTCGTGCCGCTGAAACTCGAAGGCGGCTGCCTTGCAGCGGAATGTCGTGCGCTGATTGTAACGTGGTCCGGCGGTCGATAGGTTGGTTCGGTCAGCTAATGCCAAGCGCAAGCCAGTACGATGCCATCGCCGAACAATATCGGCGGTCAAAATCATCGCCGCTGCGGGCATACATCGAGGCCTACACCTTTTTAAATCTTATCGGCGATGTTCGTGGCAAGCGAGTACTGGATCTGGCTTGCGGTGAAGGTTTTTATTCGCGCCGCCTGAAGGCGCTCGGGGCTGCAAGTGTTACCGGTGTCGATATCTCCGTTGAGATGATTCGCCTGGCGGAACAACAGGAACGCAATGATCCGCAGGGCATAGATTTTGTCTGTGCAGATGTATGCGAGCTTGATGATCTCGGCGAGTTTGACGTTATCGTTGCAGCCTACCTGTTGCACTACGCACCGAGCTGCACCGATCTTGTGCGCATGTGCCGCAATATAAAGCGCCATATGTCTGTGACCGGTCGTTTTGTAACGCTCAATGAAAATCCTGATCAGGCGGCCGGACAGTATGGCGGTTATGAGCAATATGGTTTCAACAAGACAATCGACAAGCCTGCAACCGATGGCGCGCAGATTACCTACTTCATGGTCGCCGGACGTGAACTGTTTAAGTTTCATGCGCATTACTATGCACGGCAGACTTATGAACAAGTGTTGACCGATGTCGGTTTTGGCCGCGTTGCATGGCATCCGCTCATGCTCGATCCGGCCGGTATCGAGGCGCACGGTGTCGATTACTGGCAGGAGTATCTGGACAATCCGCCGGTCATCGGTCTTGAGTGCCGGGTATAGATATGTTGCTGCACGAGTCATTCGAGAATCACGCCGCGTCGCGGCCGTATGTGGTTGCCTTGACTATCGGCGAGCGACATCTGACCTATGGTGATTTAAATACACTGGCGAACCAGTTCGCGCATGCGTTGATCGGGGCGGGTGTCGTGGCCGAGGTCCGCGTGGGGCTGCACCTGCCGCCAGGGGCTGAACTGATTGCCGCGATGCTGGGTATCATGAAGGCCGGCGGTGCTTATGTACCGATGAATCCGGATCTGCCGACTAACCGGCTGGCGCAGATCCTCGAGCTGGCCGAACCGGCCGTTATCATTACGCAGCCCACGGCGGCGGCCGATCTGCCCGGTCACGCGGCACAACTCATTTACGCGGACAGTGATCCGGTCAAGGCATCCGGTAGTGATGATCCGCACATGCCCGTCGCCTCTGATGATCTGTGTTACGTCATGTTCACCTCCGGTTCGACCGGTGCACCGAAAGGTGTCATGGTCACTCACGGAAATCTGGCTCCCCTGTTTGACGATATCGGTGCCCGGCTCGATATTGATGCCGGTGATGTCTGGACGATGTTTCATCCGTTATCGTTCGGATATTCGGTTTGGGAAATCTGGGGCGCTTTGTGTCACGGCGGCCGACTCGTCATCGTGCCACCAGAATTGCGGACTGATCCCGCCCGGCTGTTTGCGCTGGTGTGCTCGCAACATGTGACGATGATGAGCCAGACTCCATCCGCATTCCGGCAGAATCTGTTATCCGATATTTTCGCTGACGGTATTGCAGCTACTGCGCTACGTTGTGTGGTGCTGAGCGGGGAGGCTGTCGATACAGAGGCGTTGCAACGCTGGTTCCGGCAGCACGGCGATGCTGAGCCGCGCATCGTCAACACCTATGCGATTACCGAGACGGCCGGGCAGCTGACCTTTGCGGCCTGTGAAACCGCAGACCGGAGCGCGGGAGTCGCAGTCGGCGTCGGCCGGCCATTGGCGCATGCTGAGCTGGTGATTATTAGTGAAGAATGTGCCGATCAGGAATGGCTGCCGGTACCGACCGGTCAGGCCGGCGAACTGTTCGTTGGTGGGCCGTCAGTTGCCCGGGGCTATATTGGTGTGGAGGAGCAGACCAGTCAGCGATTCATCACCATAAGTATCGATGGGTGCCAGGCGACACGCTGGTACCGAACCGGTGACCGGGCACGTCTGACATCAGAGGGTGAACTTGAATTTCTCGGCCGTACGGATGAGCAGATCAAGTTGCGTGGTTACCGGATCGAGCCTGGCGAAATTGCAGCTGTGTTGCGGGAGCATCCCGCTATCGATGATGCTGCGGTTGCCCTGCGATCTGATTACGGCGGGGAGCCCAGGCTGGTTGGCTATGTCGTTCCGCATGCAGGGTTGTTACCGGAGCCGGCTACTCGTCCCGAATTCTGGCCATCGGTCGGACCTTATCAACTGTACGATGAATTCCTTTACGACCTGATGAGTTCGGAAGCCGAGAGGCTAAAGAGTTATCGCGAAGCATTTGACCGTTCGGTGCGCGGTAAGGTGGTGCTGGATATCGGCACCGGTGAGCATGCGCTATTGGCGCGTATGTGTATTGATGCCGGTGCCCATAAAGTATACGCCGTTGAGATACTTGAAGATGCGTATCGCAAAGCACGTACTTTAATAAATGATCAGGGGCTGGCTGACCGAATTATCGTCATGCAGGGCGATATGGCATCAGTTGATTTACCTGAACGAGTTGATGTCTGCACCCAGGGTATCATCGGTAATATTGGCAGTGCGGATGGCATTGTGCCGATCTGGAATAGTGCCCGGCGTCATTTTGCTCCTGACTGCGTACCGGTGCCGGCACATTGCCGCACACTAATTGCGGCCGTTGAATTGCCTGCAAGCCTTATTGCCGATCCGGCCTTCAGCCCTGTGGCAAGTCGCTATGCGGAGCAGGTATTCGACCGGTTCGACCGCCGTTTCGATATCCGGCTGTGCATCAGTGATTTGCCTGAAGCAGCGATTATTTCTGCTGCACATGTCTTCGAAGATCTTGATTTCACCAGGGAGTTAGCTGACGCATCGCACGGTAGTGCCCGGCTGAAAATTGCTCGCGATGCCCGCCTCGATGGTTACCTCGTCTGGACCGTGGTTACCACAGGCGGCGACACTGATGTGAATTATCGTCGCACTCAGCGTGCGTGGTTACCGGTATTTTTCCCGCTGGGTGAAACCGGTGACCTTTTTGGTGTGCCGGTAAATGAGGGTGACACGATCGAGGTTGAATGGTCGATCGGGATTCCGGCTGCCGATTCTATAACCGGGGTGCCTAGTATTCATCCGGACTATCGGGTTGCAACCTCATTCGCGACCGATAATGGGCAGCAGGCAAACTTCGAATATCGATCACGGGTCGAAGAAACGGCGCTTAACAGTACACCACTGTACCGGGCACTGTGGCACGAGGCGAGCGACCACCCGGATGGTGACAGTTTGGCGCATGAACCATTACGCCACTGGCTTGCTGCGCGGTTGCCGGAATATATGCTGCCGACAGCATGGGTTGAACTTGAACAATTGCCGCTGACGAGTAACCACAAACTTGACCGACAGGCACTGCCGGCACCTGAGCGAAATTCAGATGTGCCGGGTGAGCCGGCCCGTGATGACCTGGAGCGTGATCTGGTCGCGCTTTGGCAGGACATGTTGCATGTCGACAATATTGGTATCCAGGATAATTTCTTTGATCTCGGTGGGGATTCAATTTCTGCAGTTCGCATGACGAGCGCACTGCAACGCCTGCTCGATGATGCTGTCATGTTGATTGCCTTATTTGATGCGCCGACCGTTGCCGGGCTTGGTCAATACCTGCGCGAGCATCATGGCACCGCCATTGCGGTGCGCTACTCGGGTGATGCATCGGTCGCCGACAGTGTCGATAGTAGTCCCGTCCCGGGAAATGACGATGCGCCACTGTCTTTTCAACAGCAAAGCTTCTGGGTTTTAAATCAGTTATATCCATCAATGACCGGCTCTAACGAGCAATTTGTTATCCCGCTGGATGGGTCGGTCGATATCAAGCAGCTTGAGTTGGCCTGGAACGCTGTACTGGAACGTCATGAAGTGTTGCGAACGGTATTTCGTGAAACCGATATCGGTGTCCGGCAGGTTGTTTTGCCGCACAAGAGCGTGTCGATTCCGGTCAGCATACTTAGCCCGACCAACGGTGATAATGGTGCTACTCAGTTTATGGCGGCGGCGCAGGCGGCTATTGGCACGAGCTATGATCTGACCAACGGTCCGCTGATTAATGCATGCCTGTATCAATTGTCGGCGCGGCATTCAAAGTTACTCGTCAATGCACATCACATCATCGCAGATGGTTTGTCGATCCGGATCATTCGTGATGAACTTGCCCAGCGGTACGAGTCGCCCGGTTACCGGGAAGTTGATCAGCCCTTGCCTGCGCTGATGCAGTATTGCGATTATTCGATTCACCAGCGCGCCGAGTCGCATGGTGACGGCTGGGAACGGGATCTGGATTTCTGGCGTGGCGCACTGCAGGATGCGCCGGACCGCACGGCATTGCCATCACGTGCAGTTACCGTTGCCGAGGATCAGTGGCATGGGAATCAATCCAGAATTGGTTTTGTCATCGATGCTGCGACAGCGGATAGCGTGCGTGCGTTGTCACGGCAGTCAAACGCAACTCTTTTTATGACATTGCTGGCCGCATTTCGGGTTTTGTTGACGCGTTACTCCGGTCAGCATGACATCGTGATCGGTTCGCCTGTGACCTCGCGCGATACCGCTATGACTCAAGACATGGTTGGGTGCCTCGTCAATAATGTCATGTTCCGTAACCAGCTGGCCGATGGTGAATCTTTTGCTGATGTGCTGGTACGCGAACGGGCGTCAGCATTGGCAGCTTTGCAACATGCCGGTGTCCCTTTCGAACGTGTCGTGGAAGCATTGCATCCACGGCGACGTTTTGGTGAACACCCGTTGTTTCAGATCCTGTTCCTGTATGAGGATGCGTTCGAGCGTACCCGGCAGGGGGGCGAACTGCGATTCGGTCTGGAAACACTTAATACCTCGCGTAGTTCGTACTGGGATATCGAATTCTCGGTTTCCGATTTTGGGGACGACGGTGTAATACGTGGTTATGTCGGCTATTCGACAGCGCGGTTTGACGATGCATTTGCCAGATCAATACCGGCGCACTATGCCAGGCTGTTACGTGGAATTGTCAGCGACCCCCGGATACTCGTTGGCAGCCTTGGGTTACTTGAACCCGGGCAGCGCAGCAAGATACTTGTCGACTGGAATGACACACGTCGTCATTATCCCGGGCCGGGCAAGTTACATGAGCGATTTGCAGTGCAGGTTGAGCGCAGCCCCGATGCAATTGCACTTATTGATGATGATAAGTCGCTTAGTTATCGTGAACTTGCTGCACGTGTGCAACGGGTAGCCGGCAAGCTGTACGAGCGTGGTATCGGTCCGGGTGACCTGGTGGGGGTAGGTATCGGCCGTTCGGTGGAGCTTGTCGTCGGGATCATCGCAACGTTGAAAACCGGCGCGGCTTACGTACCCCTTGACCCGAATTATCCTTCGCTGCGTCTGCAATTTATTGTTGCGCAGACGGGTCTGCAAATGATTCTTACTGACGGCTGTCTGCCTCGTTCCGTCAGTGGCACGCTCGATACTATTCATCTTGATGAAATCGACTGGAGCCGACCCGGTGTCGATACTGTGGTGTCCGATATTGAGGGTGACAGTGCTGATGCTGCTTATGTTTTATATACATCCGGATCAACCGGTATGCCGAAGGGTGCGATCGGTTTGCATGGTGGGGCCGTTAATCGTTGTGAATGGATGTGGCATGAATATGGTTTCACGGTTGATGATGTTTTTTGTTTGCGAGCCAGTCCGTGTTTTGTTGATTCAGTCTGGGAAATATTTGGTCCGCTGACGCATGGAGCGACGTTGCGGGTAATTGCCGATGTCGATGTCAGCGACCCGGCGAGGCTGGTTGAGCGACTGGGAGAGCAGGTAGTCGGCAAGACAGTTAGCCATATTGTAGTTGTGCCGTCACTGCTGTCTGCGTTATTGGATATCGATGCTCGCCTGGGTCGCCGGCTGCCGGGGCTGCACACGTGGATTACGAGCGGCGAACCACTACGCCCTGAATTGTTGCGACGGTTTCGCCGGGCCTGTCCAGGCATGACGTTACTGAATACCTATGGCACGTCGGAAATCTGGGATGCAACCTGTTTTGATACATCGTTGTGGGACGAGGATGAAACGATCGTGCCGATCGGAAAGCCGATTGGTAACGTACGTACTTATGTTCTGGATGCTTTGCTGCAGCCTGTGCCGATCGGTGTTGTCGGGGAGTTGTATGTCAGTGGTGCAGGTCTTGGCGCCGGGTATCTGAATCAGCCTGAACTCAACACCAAACAATTTGTACCAGACCCCTTTTCGGTGACTGACGGCCGAGCGGGTGGCAGTGGACAACTTTATCGAACCGGTGATCTTGCGCGGTATCGTCCCGACGGGCTCCTCGAGTGTCTTGGTCGTACGGACCGGCAGATCAAGTTGCGGGGTTTTCGTATCGAACCGGATGAGATCGCCACCGTTATACGTGATCATCCCGGGATCAGTGATGCCTGTGTCGTTCTTCGACAGCGACCCGGCAGCGAACCGTTGCTCGTCGGTTATTGGCAATCAGCGGATGCCGGCTTCACGGATACCGGTATTAGTCCAGTGGAGGCGTTACGCAGTTTCCTGAGAACACGTTTGCCTGATTATATGCTGCCCGGCATGCTGATCGAGGTAGATCGGATGCCGTTAACGCCGAGTGGCAAGATTGATTTGCAGGCCTTGCCGAAGCTTCTGTCGGCAGATGTGGGCGAACAGCGGCAGCCGGTTGAGTTCGTCGCGCCGGGCACTGAGACCGAGCATGCTGTCGCAGTCCTGTGGCGCGAGATCCTTGGCCTCAATCGTGTCGGTCTGCATGATGATTTTTTCGATAGCGGTGGACACTCTTTATCGGCTACCCGACTGTTGGCACGAATCCGGGCTCGTTTCGACCTTGGCCTGAATCTCGCCCAGTTTTTTGATGCGCCTACGATTGTTGGGGTGGCACGACATATTGATGAGCACCTTCAGCAACAGGCCAATCAGGCAAATGTTGATGCTGCTGCAGATGTGATAAAGCTCGGGTGGTTCGAGCGTGGAGACCGGTTACCGCTGTCTTTTGCCCAGGAGCGACTCTGGTTTCTGAACGAACTCGATCCGGATAGCCCTGTATATAATATTGCCTTCACCATTCACCTGTCCGGTGAACTGAATCTCGATGCATTGCAGTCGGTCGTTGATTTGCTGGTGCAACGTCATGAGATATTGCGCACCCGGTTCTTATCGACCGATGGTCGACCCTATCAGGAAGTTTTGCCTGATCAGCGGGTACCGATCCGCAGCGAAGATCTTACCGGTTGTGATGCGCGGGAATGGGAGCGGCGTCTGGCCGAGTTATCCGCGCAATCATTTGTTCTGGATCGTGGGCCGTTACTGCGTCTGGATGTGTTGCAGGGCGATCCACAAAAATTTCTGCTGCTTGTTGTTATTCATCATATTGTCAGTGATGGGCTGTCAAACGGAATCTTTATCGATGAACTGGCAACTCTGTACGGCTGTATAGCCGATGGTCGCGAACCGGCATTGCCCACGTTGCCGATCCAGTATGCAGATTTTTCTCTGTGGCAACGCCAAGGCATCAAGCGCCCCGAACTCGATGCTCAGTTGAACTATTGGATTGAGCAACTGCGTGATGTGCCACCAGCTCTGGAGCTGCCGACTGACCGGCCACGGCCGGCCGAACAAATGTTTCGTGGCGCCTGGTTATGGCGTGAATTGTCCGGCGAACGTGCCGAGACGTTGCGCGTATTCGGGCGCCGACATCGGTGTACCCTGTTCATGGTTCTGCTTGGTGCATTCGATGTCCTGTTAAGTCGTTATTCCGGGCAGACGGATATCGTGGTCGGTTCGCCGATTGCCGGCCGGTCCTGGTATGAACTTGATGGATTGATCGGTTTGTTCGTCAATACCGTCGCGTTGCGCACGGATCTGGCTGACAATCCAACCTTCAGCACTTTACTGACGCGTGTGCGACGCACAACGCTCGATTCACAGGCTAATCAGGACCTCCCATTCGAGCGACTCGTGGAATCGCTGCGCCCGGATCGAACCCTGAGCCATGCGCCGGTGTTTCAGGTCATGTTTAACATGACACCGATTCCTGACCGGACGCGGAACGTCGCCGGAGTTCGTATGCGTAATGGACGCTTGCAGGATCACGGCGTATCGACATTCGACCTGACCTTGAATGTCGGCGAACGTGCGGACGGACTGGACCTGGTCTTTGAATATGATCGTGATTTGTTCGACCGGCAAACGATTGAACAGATCGCGACCCACTTTGATTACCTGTTAAATGCAATCGTCGATACAGCGGAGACACCGGTAGCGGCATTGCCGTTGTGGCCACCGGAAGAACGAGCTGTATTGCTCGATATATTGAATTCACCCGTGGGCCAGAATTCTAATGTTCAGTCGGACGGTAAACAGTCAGTACACGCGCAATCGGTGCTCGCGCTGTTTGAATCCTGGGTCGACCGGCAACCCGCGGCGCTGGCTGTCGAGTGTGAGCATATTCGCCTGACTTATGCAGAGCTTGATCGGCAGGCAAATTGTGTGGCCGGCCAGTTACATGCCTTTGGTATTGAGCCTGGAGCCTATATTGCAGTTTGCCTTGAGCGTTCGGTTGACCTGTTGGTTGCGGTTCTCGGTGTTCTGAAGGCTGGATGTGCATATGTTCCGCTTGATGCGGGCTATCCTGCGGCACGCCTGGCGGACATGTTCACCGTAGTGCAGCCCCGGGCACTGATTACCCAGGTGACGGCGGCATCGGCTCTGTCATTTGTTAGTGTGCCGACGATCCTGCTTGATGAGGATCGTGTCAGTCTGATGCGGGGTGCCTTGAACCGTCCGGATTATCAGCCGTTGCTCACCGATCCGGCTTATGCATTGTTTACTTCCGGGTCTACCGGAACGCCGAAAGCGGTAGCCGTGACACACGGTAATCTCGCCGCGATCTTTAGCGCGTGGCAGGATACCTACGCACTGACTGCAGACGATCGACATTTGCAGATGGCAAGTTTTTCCTTTGATGTTTTTACCGGTGACTGGGTTCGCGCACTGTGCTCCGGTGGCAGCCTTGTGCTTTGCCCGCGTTTCGATCTGCTTGAACCAGCACGGTTGTTTGCCTTGTTGCGCGACCGGCATGTGACTTGTGCCGAGTTTGTGCCGGTCGTGTTGCGGGAGTTGCTTGCCTGGCTTGCACAATCTGATGCAGATCTTGCTTTCATGCGACTGATCGCGGTTGGTTCAGACAGCTGGTATGGGTCCGAGTATGCTGCACTGGCAACTGTCGCCGGCCCGCATACACGGGTGATTAATTCTTACGGCACGGCTGAGACGACGATTGACAGCATTTTCTTTGAAGCGCTCGGAGACATGAAAAAACATGTCATGGACGAAGGCTTCGTACCGATTGGTCGGCCGTTTGCGGGGAGTCGGGTTTATGTTTGTGATCCCGGGTTACGCCTGGTGCCACCCGGTGTTCCCGGTGAACTCTGCATCGGCGGTGCGGGTGTTGCCAGCGGATATATCG
This sequence comes from Chromatiales bacterium, assembly GCA_002688175.1. Classification (GTDB taxonomy): domain Bacteria; phylum Pseudomonadota; class Gammaproteobacteria; order Steroidobacterales; genus SMWD01. The sequence continues at coordinate 41,882 of NZCC01000024.1, read as the reverse complement.
GCGAGCCGGAGCTTACGGCTGAACGATTTATAACCGACCCATTCGTGCCCGGCGGCAGGTTATACCGGACCGGTGACCGGGCTCGCTATCACAGTGACGGCACACTGGTCCTCCTCGGCCGCATGGATCGGCAGGTCAAGTTGCGCGGCTTCAGAATTGAGCTCGGTGATATCGAGGCTGCCTTGTCTCGTCAGCCTGACATTGCCGCGGCAGCGGTTATTATCGATAACGTTGAAAAAGACCGCCGTCTTGTAGCTTTCATCGTGCCTGCATCCGGGCCGATTAGTATTGATGCCTTGCGCGTGGCCTTGCGTGGCCTGATGCCGGATTACATGGTGCCGGCATTGTTTGTCGAGCTCGATACATTGCCAATTACATCAAATGGCAAAGTTGATCGAAACAGGTTGCCAGTACCGGAGCAGGTTTCTCGGCATGCGACGGCCTGTGTCGAGCCGTCCGGGCCGGTTGAGGCCGTGTTACTTGAATTGTATCGGGATGTTCTGGGTATTTCTGATATTGGCGTGCATGACAGTTTCTTTGACCGGGGCGGGCATTCACTACTTGCCACGCAACTTGTTTCACGTATTCGTGATGTACTCAACACCGAGTTGCCGTTACGCGCATTATTTGAAGACCCGACAATTGCAGGGCTTGTCGCGGCCATTGGTCGGCAGGTTGGCGGCGCACCGCCACCGCTGCATCCGTTACCGCGCCATGCTTCCTACACTGCGCCGGTTTCATTAATGCAGCAGCGACTCTGGTTCCTTGCCCTGCTCGAACCGGACAACCCGGCTTATCATTTGCATTGGTCGGTTCGTTTGACGGGCGCACTGGATCGTTCGGCATTATCGCAAGCCGTTGACGCGCTCGTTGCCCGGCACGACAGCCTGCGCACAACGATTGGTGTTCCGGAGAGGGCGCCGGAAGTCGAGCCTCTGCAACATATCGCCGGGCGTAAGTCGGTACGCGTTGAGTATCCCGGATCTTCCCGGCGACTCGAGGATCTTATCGCGTTGCCATTCGACCTGAGCTCAGGACCACTGTTGCGTGTACACCTGCTTGAGAGTGAGTCGGACCAGCACATCCTGTTGCTGGTTATCCACCACATTATTGCTGACGGCTGGTCGCTGTCGGTGTTGTTTGATGAATTGTCTCAGGCCTATAACGCCTATCGGTGCGACGAGGTGCCGGGCTGGGAGGTGCCTGGTTCTGCGGGGTTGCCGGTGCAATACGCAGATTATGCGATCTGGCAGCGAAAATGGCTGACGGGCACTGAACTGGCACGCCAGACTGATTACTGGTGCAACCATCTGGCAGAGGCGCCGGAACTGCTTGAGTTGCCGATCGATCGGCCGCGTCCGGCACTGCAGACTCATGCGGGTGCCTGGTTTGAGCTAACCATACCGGCCGGACTGACCGCAGCGTTACATGGTGTCGGTCGGGCAGAAAATTGTACGTTGTTTATGGTGTTGATGGCCGCATTCGATATTGCCCTGGCACGTTTTGCCGGTACTACTGATGTCATTGTCGGTACACCGATTGCCGGGCGCAGCCGTACAGAACTAGAAGGTCTGATTGGATTCTTCGTTAACACGCTGGTGATTCGTGCCTCTGTTGACGGGAATCCGACCATTCGTGAATTGCTCGGTCGGGTCAAGCAAACGGCACTTGATGCTTATGCGCATCAGGATCTGCCTTTTGAAAAACTGGTTGAAGTATTACGGCCACGGCGCAGTCGTAGTTATAACCCGATCGTGCAGGCATTATTCGCTGTGCATAATCAGCCGGTAAATCCATTTGCACCTGACGGTCTTGAGGTTGAATCGATCAATGTCAGTAGCAATACGGCAAAGTTTGATCTCAGCGTGCATGTTGCCGACCGTGGCGGAGAGTTGCAGTGTGGCTTCGGCTACAACCCGGACTTATTCGATGTGGCCACGATCGAAGCGTTTGCTGATTACTATGAGACGATACTGACGGCAGTATCCCGGGATGTGGGGGTTCGCTTGAGCGAACTGGGCACGGTGCCTGTATCGATTGCGGAACCCGACTGGACGGATAATCTTGTTGAGCGATTTGCCTCCCAGGTGCATCGGGCTCCGCAGGCCATTGCCGTGCGTACTACTGACACGGCACTGAGTTATGGTGAGTTAAATGCGCTGGCCAACGGTGTTGCGCAACAGCTATTGTCATTATCACTGTCGTCTGATGCGCGGCCGCCGCGCATCGGTTTATTGTGTTGCTACGATGAAAGGCTGGTGGCCGGGCTACTCGGTGTTCTGAAGGCGGGTTATACCTGGGTACCGCTCGATCCTGCCTGGCCCGCAGCCCGCCTGGCGACCATTGCAACCGATGCAGGCCTTGCAGCGATTGTGACTGACCCGCAGCACAGGCAACAGGCAGAAGGATTGTGTGGGGCGCAATTGTCACCCGCTTTACTCGTCGATATAGCTGAGTGCAGAGCGGCTGGCGATCCGGTTGTGAACATCGCTGCCGATACGCTGGCGTGCATTATCTATACCTCAGGTTCGACGGGTGCACCCAAGGGGGTGATGCAAACTCACAGCGGGGTCGTGATCCAGGTCGGGCGTTACAGTAAGGCGCTACGTCTGCGACCGTCGGACCAGTTAAGCGGGTTGTCGGGTTATGCCTATGATGCAGCGATTCAGGATATTTTCGGTGCCTTGCTGACCGGTGCAACAATATGCCCGTTAGTGGTGCGTAGCAGTGGTCAGCATCTGTTCGAACAGTCGATCGTGGTCGAACAACTGGCAACTGCAGCGATCTCTGTCATGCATGCAACACCTTCCCTGTTTCGTTATCTGCTAAGCAGTTATGACAGTGGCAGCAATGTGTGCGACCTGTCGTCAGTCCGTACCGTCGTGCTGGGCGGCGAACCCGTGCTACGTTCAGACTTCGAGCTGTACCGAAAGTATTTTGCGCGCGGCACGCAATTCGTGAACGGACTTGGGTTGACTGAGTCGACCGTCGCACTGCAGTTCATGGCGGATCACGATACACCGTTGCACGGGCAACAGGTGCCGCTCGGTATGCCGGTTGCCGGTCTTGAGGTTGATCTTATTGATGAATCGGGTGCGTCGAGCTGGTATGGGGAGATCGTGCTGAGTGGCACGGGGTTATCACCGGGTTATTGGGGTCAGACAACTTTGAATACACAGCGCTCAGGTTCCGTGTCGAGCCTGCGTACCGGTGACATTGCTTACCGCCGACCCGATGGTCAGATCGTATTTGTGGGTCGGCGTGACGAGCAGGTTAACGTGCGCGGTTACCGCGTGGAGCTGGCTGAAATCGAGGCAACCTTGAGCGCATTACGAGGCGTGGCTGACAGCGCGGCCAGGATCTGGCAGCGGGATGACGATTTGTGGTTGGCCGCCTATGTTGTGGCGGCACCGGGGGTTGAGCTGCAGGTGGATGATTTGCGGGCCGCACTGGCTGAACGATTGCCGGCATACATGTTGCCGCAGTCATTTGATTGCCTGGAAATGTTACCAAGGTTAACTAGTGGCAAGCTGGCAAGGCATGAGTTACCAGCCCCTCGGCGCGCACGGGTAGCGGAGCCGGAAACCGCGCGTACCGCACTCGAAGTTGAGTTGGTGTCGATCTGGAGTGATCTGCTGCAACTTGAGACACTCGGCGTAAACGATGATTTCTTTGCACTTGGCGGGCACTCGTTACTCGCAACACGGGTTATTGCCCGGATTCGCGACCAGTTGGATCTTGAAATTCCGCTGGCCGGTCTTTTTGATGCGCCGACCGTGGCGGGTCTTGTTGTACTTATTGAAACGATTCGACAAGATCATCCGGTACCCGCGCTGACGCGTATCCCAAGAAAAAATCGGCGCAGTTCATGAGTGCGGAACGGTATGAATTTCCGCTGTCGTTTGTACAACAGCGGCTGTGGTTTCTCGATCAGCTCGAAGGGCCGAGTACCGTCTATACGATCCGGTTGCCGGTCAGCCTGACCGGTCCCCTCGATCGCGACAGCTTGCAGGATGCCGTCAATCTCGTGGTTGCCCGACATGAATCGCTGCGCACAACTTTTGTGGACCGCGGTGGAGAGCCGGTGCAGATTATTACCGCCGCCGTCGAGGTGCCGGTGCAATGGCACGAGTTAACCGAGTCGGGCCCCGCTGTATTACACGCACGGGTCGGCGAGTTGGTTGCTGAACCGTTTGATCTTGCGATGGGCCCGCTGTTTCGTGTCCACGTATTACGCATTATAGCGAACGAGCACCTGTTGTTGATGCTCAGTCATCATATTGTGTCGGACGCGTGGTCATCGGGGGTTTTGTTCGGCGATCTGGCCGGGTGCTACGCTGCACTGGCAGCCGGTGAGCGACCACAGCTAAGTGAATTGCCGGTGCAATATGCAGATTATACGATCTGGCAACGAAACTGGCTCGCCGGCCCTGAACTGGAACGGCAGCTGGAATTCTGGCGTGTCGCGCTGGCGGATGCCCCGGCAGAATTATCGTTGCCGACGGATCGGCCGCGGCCACCGCACCAGACCTATAACGGCCATCGTCTGACCCGTGTCATGCCGGCCAACCTGATGGCGGCACTCAATAAGCTGGCCCGTGATCATTCATGCACACTGTTTATGGTGATGCTCGCGGCATTTAATGTGTTGTTGTCACGCTATACCGGGCAGGACGATATTTGTGTGGGGTCACCGATTGCGGGTCGGCGTCGCACTGAGCTTGAAGGGCTGATTGGTTTATTCGTAAATACGCTGGTACTGCGTACCGATTTATCCGGTCGGCCGGGTTTTCTCGAATTGCTGGCCCGGGTGCGGCGCTCGACACTGGCTGCATTCGCACATCAGGAATTACCCTTCGAGAAACTCGTTGAAACCCTGCAACCAGTTCGTGATCAGGCTCGCTCGCCGTTGTTTCAGACGATGTTTATTCTGCAGAACACGCCATGGGAGGCACAGCCAATTCATGGTCTCGATATAGAACCGGGTGAGGCGGGTCCGGTCGACACAGCAAAGTTCGACCTGACTGTATCGGCGCATGAGTATGAAGACGAGTTATGGGTAAATCTTGAATACAACACAGACCTGTTTGATGAACAAACCATAGACCGCCTGGCTGCAAGTTATGAAATCTTATTGCGGGCGATCACGCAGGATCCGGAGCAGTCGATAGATAAACTCGATTTGCTGTCGGTGGAACAACACCATGATCTCTTCGCTGCAACGGCCGGGAATGTGCGGGTAGTTGATACTCAGCTGACCGTGCACGGACTGATCAATGCACAGACGCAACGGATGCCGGATGCAATTGCGCTTGAGTTCATGGATCAGGCCTGGACTTACAGCAAGCTGGATGCGCGTGCGGCGGCACTGGCAGAGTGCCTGGTCGAATTGTTACCGCGAGCGGCGAGCCCGTTCATCGCGATCTGTACCGAAAGAGCGCCGGTCATGATGACGGCAGTGCTCGGCGTGTTGCAATCCGGTGCCGGATACGTGCCACTGGACCGGACCTATCCTGCTCAGCGCATCTGTTATATGCTCGATGATTCGGGTGCCGGTATCCTGATCACGCAGGCAGCCATCAGTGGATCCTTGCCGCCTTTTGACGGCGCAATCGTATTGTTAACCGATGACGGTCGGATCGCGGAGATCCGGATGCCTGTTGTTGAGCGCACCGGTAAAGAAGTGGCTCCGGATGCGTCGGTTGCGTACCTGATTTACACCTCGGGTTCGACGGGCAGGCCAAAAGGTGTGCGCATTGGACATCAGGCGGTGGTGAATTTTCTGCTGAGCATGGTAACTGAGCCCGGTATCGAGGCGGGTGATCGGTTGCTCGCTGTTACGACCTTGAGTTTTGACATTGCCGTGCTCGAATTGCTGTTACCGCTGACCGTTGGTGCCAGCGTTATCATTGCACCTGCCGAGACAACCGGTGATGGCCCTGCACTCAGTGCGTTGGTACAGGAGTGCCAACCGACGATCATGCAGGCTACACCGGCGACCTGGCGTTTACTGCTCAATGCCGGCTGGAGTGGTTTGCCGGGTCTGCGCATCCTGTGCGGCGGAGAATCACTTGACCGGGGGCTTGCCAGGCAGTTGCTCGATGCAGGCGGTGAGCTGTGGAATATGTATGGCCCGACCGAGACAACGATCTGGTCAATCTGCGAGCGGCTCCTTAATGCATCCTCGCCAATTACCATCGGTCGGCCAATAGCCAACACGATAATCCTGGTCCTCGATGTCAGCATGAGGCCGGTACCGGTCGGGGTCGTGGGGGAACTCTACATCGGTGGGCAGGGTCTGGCGGATGGTTATCATGAACGTGCGGAACTGACCGCCGAACGTTTTGTTGCCGATCCGGTGCGGCCGGGTGACAGGCTTTATCGTACCGGAGACCTGGCTCGGATTCGCAATGACGGCAGGCTTGAACTGCTGGGGCGGATTGATCGCCAGGTCAAATTGCGGGGCTTCCGGATTGAGCTGGGTGAGATAGAGGCGGTACTGGGTGATCTTGCCGGCATCAGTGCGGCGGCTGTGGTGCTCAGCAATGAGCGACTGGTTGCCTATGTCGTACCGGTTGCTACACCGCTCGATGCTGATGCCTTGCGTGTCGCATTACGCGATCACTTACCGGATTACATGCTGCCGTCATTATTTGTCGCTCTCGAATCCTTACCGCTCACGCCGAATGGTAAGGTTGACCGTCGTCAGTTGCCGGCGCCTGATCCGGTTTCCATTGCGAGCATCAATACCGCATCTGTCCGGGACATACCCAATGGACCGTTGGAGGCAGCGCTGGCCGGCCTGTTTGCCGATGTTCTCGGCTTGCCCGGCGTTGGAGTGAACGATAACTTTTTCACTGTCGGTGGCCACTCATTACTCGCAACTCAGCTGGTAGCGCGTATTCGTGACGTACTGGCTGTCGAACTGCCGCTGCGCGCCTTGTTCGATGAGCCGACGGTGGCGGGTTTGACCGGCTTGCTTGAATCAGATGATACGAATCGGTGTGCGCTTGAGTTTACCGGCCGTGCCGGTCAGCTGGTGGCACGGGATAGTCATCTTCGCACCCAGGCACCGGCTTCACTGATGCAGCAACGGCTCTGGTTTCTCGATCAGCTGGAGCCGGGCAGCAGCGCTTATAACCTGGCCTGGTGCCAGCGCCTGGTTGGCGAAGTGGACCGCAATGCACTTACAGCAGCCGTGCAGGCGCTCGTGGCGCGACACGAGATTTTGCGGACCACCTTCAGCGCTGACGGTGGTGTGCCACGTCAACTGATTGCCGCTGAACTGTTGGTTGATGTTGAATACACGACCTTATCTGCAACGTCGGAGGATGAACTGAAGGTCCGCTTGAGTGGACTGGCAAAGAAACCGTTTGCACTTGATGTCGGGCCACTGATGTGCGTGCATATTGTCACCACCGGTGCTCATGAGCAGGTGTTGCTGGTGGTCATTCATCACATCATCGCTGATGGCTGGTCGATGTCCGTGTTATTCGGAGAATTATCGACGGCTTACAATGCATTACGGCGTGGCGAGCTGCCGTCATGGGCACCGTTAGCAGTGCAGTATGCTGATTACGCAGTCTGGCAACATGACCGGTTGACCGGTGCAGAGCTGGCGCGACAGATCGACTATTGGCGGAAGCAACTGGAAGGTGTGCCGCCGTTGCTGGAACTGCCGACCGACCGGCCCCGGCCGGCTGTTCAGTCTCATCGCGGTGCAAGCCTCTCGCGGTCATTGACAGCTGAGCTGGCCGATGCCCTTACTGGTCTTGCCCGGCAAGAGGACAGTACGCTGTTCATGGTTCTGGCCGCAATATTTGCGCTGGTCCTGGGACGGTATGCCGGTACCCGGGACGTGGTCATCGGAACGCCGATTGCAGGGCGCGGACGAACCGAACTCGAAGGCCTGATCGGTTTCTTCATCAACACGCTTGTGTTGCGCACCCGATTTGACGGGAATCCGACCTTTCGCGAATTACTTGTACGGGTTCGCAAGACAGCGCTCGATGCCTATGCGCATCAGGATCTGCCGTTTGAAAAACTCGTCGATGAACTGCGCCCTGAACGAAACACCGGACGCACACCGATCTTCCAGGTCATGTTTAACCTGCACAATGAACCGGTGCAGGCGACCGATTTCGATGCGCTTGATGCGACACCAATGGGTATCGATCGTGGTCTGGCAAAATTTGACCTGACCGTCAGCATCAGCGAGTTGCTGCACAGTGATGTGGGTGGTCTGTTTGCTCACTTTGAATACAATTCCGATCTGTTTGCCGAAGCTACGATCAGCGAACTTACTGATTACTATGTGCTGCTCCTGGAAACTTTCGTTGCTGATCCGGATCTTCGGCTGAACGAATTACCTTCGCTGACTGAGCCGCAACGGCTCAAGCAGGCGGACTGGACGGGTAACATCCTGACCCATTTTGGTGCTCGGTTGCGCCAGGCACCGAAGGCTATGGCCGTACGCTCAAGCTGCAGCAGATTGAGTTATGGGGAGCTGAATGAGCAGGCCAACAAGCTGGCTGTACGCCTGTTGTCGCTCGAACTTGCCCCGGATCCGGAGGTGCCGCGCATTGGCCTGATAGGTGCGCCGGATACGCCCCTGGTCGTCGGTCTGGTTGGAATCCTGAAGGCCGGTTATGCCTGGGTGCCGCTTGATCCGTCCTGGCCGGAGGCCCGACTGGTCGCGATCGCACGCGATGCCGGCCTTGGTGCGATTGTCGCTGATCCCCTCCATGCCGATAAGGCTCACGCACTGTCAGCATCACTATTGCCGGTTATCGAGCTTGATGGAAAAGCAACTGCCGAAGATCCACAGGTCACGATCGAGGCTGATGCTTTGGCCTGCATCATTTACACATCCGGGTCGACCGGTACACCAAAAGGTGTCATGCAGACCCACCAGGGTGTTGTGACCCAGGTCGGACGTTATTCGCAGGCACTTGATCTCAGTCCGGCGGACCGGTTAAGTGGATTGTCAGGTTTTGCTTATGATGCTGCTATTCAGGATATCTTCGGCGCGTTGTTAAATGGCGCTACGGTCTGCTTGTACAACGTTTCAGGCTACGACAATGCGGTCGGGGGTCAGCGTCTGATCGAGAATACGGCGCTGGTTACGGCGCTGGTTGCCGATGGCATCACAGTTGTACATGCGGCACCGTCACTGTATCGCTATTTATTCGGCGGAGAGCTGAATTGTTCTCACGATCTGTCTGGCGTGCGCCTGGTAGTGCTCGGTGGTGAGCCGGTGCGTCGTTCAGATTTTGAGTTGTATCGCTCGCGCTTTGTACGCGGCACGCGTTTTATCAACGGGTTAGGTTTGACCGAGTCAACGCTCGCGTTGCAATTTCATGCCGATATGGATACCCGGCTGGTCGGCCAGTCAGTGCCGATCGGGGCTGCGGTTACGGGGCTCGACGTAGCGTTGCTGGACGATCATGGGGTGCCGGGTTGGTGTGGTGAAATTGTGCTGACGGGGCAGGGCCTGTCACCCGGTTACTGGCGACAACCGCAACCAACAGCGGAGCACTTTGGCCCCGGTTCCATGTTGCGCACCGGGGATCTCGGGCGGCGCTTGCCGGACGGTCAAATCGTATATGTTGGGCGGCGGGATGAGCAGGTCAATATTCGCGGTTACCGGGTCGAGCCTGCCGAGATTGAATCGCTGCTCGGCACATTGCCTGGGGTTGCCGATTGTGCAGTAACGGTTATCGAGCGGCAGGGTGATCCCTGGTTGATAGCCTATGTGGTGACTGCCGCGCATGACAGGCCGGCTACTGCCGCACTCCTCGATGCCCTGCGAGGACAATTACCTGCCTTTATGGTGCCGCAGGCGATCGAGTGGCTGGAAGAATTGCCACGCCATGCAAACGGTAAAGTGGCGCGAGCAGCTTTGCCGGAGCTACGGTTTGATCGTGAGGCAGGCACAGGGCTGGTACCGGCGCGCAGCGAACTGGAGGGCAAATTGCTGTCGATCTGGGGAGAGGTGTTACAACTGGAGACGCTTGGTGTGCATGATGATTTCTTTGCGCTCGGTGGTCACTCGCTGCTCGCGACCCGGGTTATTGCCCGCATACGAGACCAGCTGAATATCGAAGTGCCCTTGATTAACCTGTTCGAGTATCCCACGATTGCCGGGTTCGCCGATTTGATGACCCATTTGTCTGGCCGTGAAACTGGTTCGGATAGTTGCGATGAGTTAATTTCGGTCATCCGGTGATATTGATCAGCTGTTGGCAGGTATGCCCGCCGTAGCATTACATTCAGACTCAGATTGAAGCAAAAGGACGATGACGTGTCAGAAGATGACGACAACATACAGCGCATGACTGAAAACTATCGCGAAATCCTCGTGGCTATGGGCGAAGACCCACAGCGCGAGGGACTCATCGATACACCCAAACGTGCAGCCAAGGCGCTGCATTTTATCACCGGCGGGTACCGGCAGAATCTTGCTGATCTGATTAACGATGCCGTATTCACGAGTGATACAGATGAGATGGTCATCGTGAGCAATATCGAGATGTACTCGTTGTGTGAGCATCACATGTTGCCGTTCATAGGTAAGTGTCACGTTGCCTATATTCCACAAGGCAAGGTAATTGGTCTGTCGAAGATCGCACGTATCGTCGATTATTTCGCGCGCCGGTTACAGATCCAGGAAGTGCTGACCAAGCAAATCGCAAGTTGTGTCAATGATTCGATCGATGCGTGTGGTGTTGGGGTCGTGATTGAGGCCCAGCATATGTGCATGATGATGCGAGGTGTCCAGAAACAGAATTCGGTTATGACGACATCCTGCATGCTCGGCAGTTTTCGTGCCCAGCCACAGACGCGTGAAGAGTTCTTGCGGTTGTTGTGATTTCCTGATCAACAGGCCGGAGATCAGGTTACGATTGATGTAAAACACCGTTTTCCTGCCGGCGGTTATACGCATAGGTATGGGTTCGGTGGTGAATTTACTGTCCGAGTTGATCGTCTTGATCAGCAAAAGATGATATTTTCATGCTTCGACAGTTACCGGAATACATGGGGATACAGGAATGGTGAAGGGTTTTAGCTGCCTCGCGAACCTGATTTTGTGTGGCATCATATTTTGTGTCGCCATACCAGTGCATGCCCAGACTGGTAATCTGCTCGTCATCCGTGGCGGGACGCTGATCGACCCGGGGCGTGATGATCTCGGAGTGCCGGGCACTATCATCGTCCAGAACGGCCTGATTATTGCCGTACAGCCGGGTGATAATTCACCGGCACCGCCCTCTGCACAGGTGCTCGATGCCAGCGGTGGCTATGTCATGCCCGGTATCGCCGACATGCACAATCACCTGAGGTCCGGCATGTTCAAACCGGGCGGTAACCCGGCCGCCGTACTCAGTAGTTTGCTCGACTGGGGTGTCACAGCAACCCTGGATCCGGGGGTTCCGGTTGACGAGTTCGATCAGTTGCGCAATGAGGTTTCACGGGACCGCAGTGCCTATCCGCGCACGTTTCTGGTGCGTGGGGTATTCACAACGGATGGCGGCTGGGGCAAAGGGTACACCCCCGAGACACCGGATGAGGCACGGGCGATTGTGCGCGAAATTAAGGCTGCTGGTTCGGATGGCGTCAAACTGATGTACGACGATATGCGTTGGGCGACGACACGTCCCTTCGCGGTCATGGATCGGGAGATTGCAATTGCCATTATTGATGAGGCTCATAAACAAGAGCTGATGTCTTTTGCCCATGCACCCATTCTGGAACTTGCCAAGCACCTGCTCGAGGCAGGTGTTGACTGTCTTGTCCACGGCATCATCAGTGAGCCCGTCGATGCAGAATTCATTGACCTGATGAAGCGTGGTAACACTTGCTATATATCGACGTTAACGATGTTTCAGACCAATGTCGGTTATGATAAATGGGTTGACCGACTCGAAAAATTTGATCTCAACAAGCGGTTAAATCCGGCTGCGATGGAGATCTTTCGCAAGGCTCCTTCCGGTACGTCACGGCTCGACAATACGGCGTGGACCGTTGCGCGGTTGCCGGTTTTACGCCTCAACCTGTTTACCGTGTACGGAGCCGGTATCCCGGTGCTGATTGGTACTGATACGGGTATTCCCGGTGTGTTGCCCGGTATTTCAGCCCAGCTTGAACTCGTCATGCACCAGGAGGCCGGGCTGGATCCAATTGATGTACTCAGGGCTGCAACGACCACGGCAGCCAGTGTGTTCAATCGCAAAGGCGTGTTCGGCACGCTGCGAGAAGGCGCCCAGGCGGATCTGCTGGTACTCGATGCCGATCCGCGTCTCGATGTAGGCAATGTTCGCCGGATTCATCATGTTATCCGTGCTGGCAGAGTACATAAGTGAAAGAGTGGGAATCGTGGCTGAAGTCATTCCAGCAGGGTTAAAATATTTTTACTTCAAGTCGGCTGTCAATGTCGCAGCATAGTGCATCGATAATATCTGGCGACGGCCTGATGGCGGTGTAGAACAAGTGAGATGAACATCGGCAGTCCGATGCACCGAACCGGTTGCAGGCAGTTACATACTTTTTAGTCAGGGCCGCGGCCCAGGCGTGTTCATGGTTTATCGTGCCTGTCATGGTCCAGGTTTCAATCAATGCAGTCTGTCGGCGCAGATAGTCGATGTGCCAGTGCAGTTTCTTGTTCCGGCGGCGGTGACGGGAAACGCGAGCCTTGATGCCGCCAGGCCCAAGGGCACTACCAACATAAATATAGAATCCGGGTTGCAGCATCATGTTGCCCAACTTGCCGACGGCCAGGCGGGATGATTTTCTGCAGCTCATGATCAGCGCATAGGTGCCTGGGTCGGAGGATAAGGGCTGGCTTACTGGCATATATTCTTTATCCGGGAGTAATCGGGCTCACACAGTGCGCAGTATCTGGTTCGCTCGTCGTGCCGCATAACTGATAATCATGGTTGCACCGGCCCGCTTGAAAGCCAGCCATGTTTCGTGTTGCGCACCATCACGCTGTATCAGGTCATGCCGGGCGAGTGTGTCGATCGCAGCCTGTTCGCCGCTGGTCTGGTAGACGGCCCAGGGAAGTGGAATCTGCCCGGTCAGATTGGTGAGTACGTCAAGATACGGCAGGCCAGGTTTGACCATCAGAATATCGGCCCCTTCCCGGGCATCACGTTGTGAGCTTGCCAGTGCATCCGTTGGTCGCGCCGGGTCGATCTGGTAGCTGGCCCGGTCCTGCAGCTGGTTCTGGGTGGCCGGGGCCGAATCTGCGGCCAGGCGAAAAGGGCCGTAGAAATGAGAATGGAACTTTGCCGAGTAACTCATGATCGTCGTCTGTTCACAGCCAAGCTCGTCGAGTGTGGCACGAATGGCAGCGACTCTGCCGTCCATCATGTCGCTCGGTGCGATGCAATCGGCGCCGGCCTCAGCATAAAGCCCGGCTATATTCGCAAGTTCACTTACGGTGGCGTCATTGCGCAGATAATTACCGGCGGAGTTGAGTACACCACAATGACCATGCATGGTGTGTGAACACAGGCAGACATCGACGGCAAGCCAGATGTCAGCACCGAATTGTTGTCTGATTGCCTCGATTTGTGCCACGGTAAATGACACATTGAATGTGGCGGTACTTTTTTCCGCAGGTACACTGAAGAGTAGAAATTTATTGATGCCGGCAGCCCTGTCAGCCTCGATTTGTTGCAACAGGCTTTGCTGTGTGTCGCGAAAAAGCATGTCGATACCTGGGACCGGTTCGCGTTCATCAATACCATCGACGACAAACAGTGGTTGAATCAGTTGCTGGGGCTGAATATGTGTTTCGCGTGTTAGTTCCCGAGTGTGGTGGTTCAGTCGGGTGCGGCGCAGAGATAGTTTTGTCATGACAAATAGTTACGCTGCAATGAATAAGTGATTGTATTCACAGCATCAGGTATTCACGGTGTCAGGCTGTGACAAGACCTGCAGAATATAGCCTGGACTGTCGACGGTAAATATCTGCTTCGCTACCAAGTAGATTGGTCAGGTTTGCGCAGGCTCTGTGCGCTTTATCGAGTTTGTCCGAACGGATGGCCTTTTGCTGCTGATGCAGCAAGAAAACATCATCCAGGTTAAAGGCTGTGATGTCGGCTTCCCAGTCAAATCGAGTGCTGTGGCGGTGGCCAAGATGGACGATAGTGCTTGGTTGGGTGTGGCTCAGCCAAACTCGCCAGCGCTGATCATTCAGTTGATCGCATGGTGTCGTCAGAATCACATGATCAGCCCAGGACGCAGCCCGGCTGCCCTGTTCAGGCTGGAACACAGCATCGACTGTGACGGGTGCCTGCTTGATGGCATGGTGGTTCCAGACACCGAGCTGAAATTTCTCAAACAAGGGCAACATTGACGCCATCAGTTCACCGTTGCCAACAAACAAAACCCTGTCCTGTCGGCATGGTTTTATGAGTCTGCGTACGAGGCTACCGTAAGACGAGCCGCCGATATCTTTGAGCCAGTTGTTGCGCACAGTTTTTGTGTCATTGCACAGGCGATGTATGAGTGGCGTCAGGCCGGCAGTCGTAGTCGGATGACCCTGGTTCAGAAATGTCTGCCATGCTCTGCGAAACTGGCCGAATACATTTGTTTCACCCGGGATTTTACTCCGTAGTCCGGTGGTGATTTCCAGTAGCAGCCGGTACGCATCGATGCCATTCAGGCTTTCCGGGTCACTGATTGCCTGCGTTGACGAATCGGCAGCTGGCAGCAGTTCAATCGTGACTTCCCGCAGGCAGGTATCGAGCCGTAATGCTCGCATCGGTGCGGATTTGTCACTCATTTCAGATCGGGGCATACCGTCGTCTGGTGATTTGAGACGGTGGGTCACCAGCAGGCGCTCAATCAGTGATGAACCGTTCATCTTGGTGCTGAGTTGGTTGACGGTGTTACTCCAGTGATGCAATCCACTCGTCGTCCGAGCCCTCGACGAGTCCATCGAACAAATAACTGCTCAGGTAGCGCTCACCGGTATCCGGTAGCATGACAAGGATTGTGGTGCCGGGCTCGGCGTGCTCGGCAATTTTCAACCCGGCTGTCAGTGTTGCACCAGAAGAGATGCCGACGAAGATACCTTCTTCCTCAGCCAATCGTAGTGCATTGATCTTTGCATCTTCATCGGTGACCGGCACCAGTTTGTCGAAGATTTCTCGATTCAAGACGTCGGGCAGAAAGTTAGGTGTCCAGCCCTGAATTTTGTGCGGCTGCCAGTCTTGTCCGCCAAGCATTGACGCACCGGTTGGTTCTGTCGCAACAATTGTTGTTTGCGGGCGTGCAGCTTTGATGACTTCACCGACGCCGGTGAGTGTGCCGCCTGTACCCCAGCCTGTGACCCAGAAGTCCAGACGCCGATCGGCAAAATCGCGCAGGATTTCAGGGCCGGTTGTCTGGCGGTGATAATCGGGATTCGCCGGGTTCTCAAACTGGCGAGCAAGGAACCAGCCGTGTTGCTCAGCGAGTTCCTCTGCACGGCGCACCATGCCCGTGCCGCCCTCTGCGGCCGGTGTCAGGATGACCTTGGCACCCAGTGCACGCATGATCTGGCGGCGTTCAACCGAGAATGAATCGGCCAAGGTTGCCACAAACGGGTAACCGCGAGCTGCGCAGACCATGGCCAGGGCGATACCGGTATTACCCGAGGTGGCTTCTACAACGGTCTGGCCGGGTTGCAAGGCTCCGCTGTTTTCAGCGTCTTTGATAATAGCCCATGCGAGCCGGTCCTTGATTGACCCGATAGGATTGAAAGATTCTATTTTCACGAACATATCAATATGTTCGGGTGCGATTTTATTCAACCGCACGATCGGTGTGTTGCCGATTGTTTGTACAATACTTTCGTAAATCATTTCCTGCTCCCTGTAACGGAGTATGTAAAAAATGGGATCAGATATCAGGGTTGATCCGCAACATTGAGCCCGGGATGTGGCAAATTAGTTTTTGTTGTAGCCCATAATTGTGGTTCTGCCGACCCCGTTTCTTCATCGCTCCAGCGCAGTGTACCAGTCAATGCGACGACGTCACCGACAATCAGCATGGCTGGTGACGCAATTGAATATTGAACAGCATGTACAGGGATAGTTTCCAGTGTGCCATTGATGATGCGCTGGTTGTTACGGGTGCCATTTTCGATGATGGCCACCGGCGTGTCGGCTGTACGTCCATGTTTGATCAGTTGCGTACAAATATGCTCGAGCCGGGCGACACTCATATAAATTGCAAGCGTCTGGCGGCTCGCCGCCAGCGCCGGCCAGTCGGTTTCACTATCAGAGGTGCCCTCGGAGCCACCGTGACCGGTTACGAATGTCACGGCGCTTGATACACCCCGATAGGTGAGTGGAATCGATGCAGCGGCCGCACAGCCCGCAGCTGCCGTAATGCCCGGTACAACCTCAACCGGCAGTCCGGCTGCGGTCAGCGCCCCGATTTCTTCACCGCCGCGGCCGAAGATGAACGGATCGCCACCTTTGAGCCGACAGACACGATGCCCGTTGCGGACGAGACGCACGAGCAGTTCATTGATATCTTGCTGGCTCGTCGACGGCCCGTGCGGTGACTTTCCTACCGGTATGAATTGTGCGTCGCGCCTGGCCAGTGCAAGTATTTCGGCTGAAACGAGTCGGTCGTGGAGTACGATATCTGCACGGCGTAATAATTCGGTTCCGCGCCGGGTGATTAATCCCGGGTTACCCGGTCCGGCCCCTACCAGCCAGGCCTCACCCTGTAACGGGTCGGATCCGGGGTCAATCTCAGAGTCATTCAATTTGCGGTCGAGTACCTGGTTTGCGTGTTCGATGTGACCGTTCAGAACGGCATCAGCCACAGGTCCGTCGAGTATCTGCTCCCAAAACCGCAGCCGGGCAATTGGGCTATTGAGTCGGCGTTTGACGGTGGTGCGCCATTGCCCGGTCCAGCGGGCCAGTTTGCCGATTCGTGCCGGCAGCCAGTCTTCGATTCGTTGTCGTAACAGTCGTGCCAGCACCGGTGCAGTACCGCTGGTGCTGATTGCAATAAGCAGTGGTGAGCGATCGACAACTGCGGGCATGATGAAACTTGACAGTTCCGGGTCATCGACAACATTGCACAGGCGTCGCGCTGCGGCTGCGGCTGCGGCAACCTGTTGATTAACGGTACGGTTGGAGGTTGCAGCGATGATCAGCAGGTTATCGCCGATCAGTTCAGGTGCAAAGGGTCGCCGGTCGTGATTCAGGCGCCCGGCAGCCACGGCGTCCAGCAATTCAGCTCCGAGTTTCGGGGCTACAACCGTTACGGCGGCGCCGGCCGCCAGAAACTGGCGCGCCTTGCGAGCAGCGATATCGCCACCACCGACGAGTAAGCAGGGTTGCCTGTGTAAAGTGGCAAATAGTGGCAAATGGCGCATATGCAGGAACTTCGCAGGAATGGGCTAGTACCTTATCCTCTTTGCAAGTCCTTAAAAAATAATATTATTTTCTTATAATATAACTATATATTATAAGTATTTTGGTATTTAATCGTTTGAACTAACTTATAGTTATATGGTTGAATGACTCGAACTGACGGCCACTGGCCCGATTCCCGTTTGGGGAGACTTGAATATGACCCTGCAACAACTTCGCTACCTGCTGGCAATTGCCGACAGTGGATTAAATATCACTGCGGCATCTGAGCGCCTGTATACGAGCCAGCCAGGTATCAGCAAACAATTGAAATTGCTGGAGCAGGAACTCAAGGTGCAGTTGTTTACGCGTAAGGGCAAGAGTCTGGTCGCGATTACTCCGGCAGGCCGCGATGTGATTGCACGGGCACGCAAGATCATGAGTGAGGTGCAGAATATTCGCAGCCTGGCCAGCGACTTGTCCGGTGAAGAAGAGGGCACGTTGTCGATCGCGACGACGCACACACAGGCGCGTTATGTGTTACCGGAAATTATCAAAGTTTTTCGCGAACGCTATCCAAAGGTGAACCTTGAATTACACCAGGGTACTTCAGAGCAGATTGCTGAACTCGTCGCCAACAATGTCGTTGATTTCGCGATTGCAACCAGTTCACGGAATCTGTTTCCAGAGTTGGTTCTGTTGCCGGGTTTTCACTGGGATCGAATCGTGCTGGTGCCGAAGAATCATGATCTGGCCAAAATGGATGGGCCACTCAATTTATCGATGCTGGCAAACTATCCGCTGGTGACCTATGTTTTCAGCCTGACCGGTGAATCATCTTTCAAGAATGCCTTTGCTGAACAGAGACTCGAGCCGGATGTCGTTTTCACGGCCCGCGATGCCGATATCATCAAGACGTATGTACGTATGGGTATTGGTGTCGGCATCGTTGCCGGCCTGGCCTATGAGTGCGATGACAAGGAGAATTTTGTCGCCCTGTCGGCCGAAGATTTGTTCCCGCAATGTACGACATGGCTCGGGTTTCGGCGTGACTCGGTTTTACGTGGTTACATGATTGATTTTATCTCGTTGTTTGCACCGCATCTGACGCCGGAACTGACGAGGGAGGCTGCGGCGCTTGAGAGTCAGGGGGAGATCGATGCGTTGTTTACGGATATTACGTTGCCGACGCGTGGTGGGTGTGGGCATGAAGATGGTTGAGCTACTTTTTTCTTGGTAGTGGGTTAGGGTGCGATTCTCTGGTTTCGGGTCTTTTTCCGTCAGTTATTCTTCCGAAACCTTAAAGCCGCTCCTGCGGCGTTTCGGAAGAATAACTGACGGAAAAATACCGCCCAGGGAAAGACCCGGAGAAATAGCGGGGAAACACCAGGAACCGTGACAAAGTCGCTCCCAAAGGTGGGAAGCTTTCTTACAGAGACGAGAGGTCTATTTCGTGCAGACCGCACTCTCGTTTCAGGCCGAAAAAGCGTGTCTGGTCACGGTGATCGACTGCATGCAGCGGTTTGGTTGTATGCATGTCACCGACCGATACATAGCCCTGTTCCCAGAGCGGGTGATACGGCAGGTCGTGCTTGTTCAGGTAATTGTAAACATCCCGATCGGTCCAGTCCGCAATCGGATGTACCTTCCAGCGATCACCCGACCAGCTCAGGTACGGGGTGTTCATCCGGCTACTGGTCTGGTCCCGGCGTAAACCTGCATACCAGGTACCCACTTTGAGTTCACGCAGCGCGCGTTGCATGGGCTCAACCTTGTTTTCCTGGTTATAGGTTTCCAGGCCTTTAAGGCCCTGGTTCCAGCGTTGTCCGAAGCGGGCTTCCTGCCAGGCTGGGCTGGTTTTGCTACTGTAAATCTTGAGATTCAGATCGAGTCGTTCGGTCAGTTCGTCGACAAATTGATAGGTTTCCGGGAACTGGTAGCCGGTATCGATAAAAATGACCGGTATATTCGCCAACTGTTGGGTCACAAGGTGAAGTGATACCGCTGCCTGTACACCGAAGCTTGAGGACAGGACTGGATTTGAGGGCAGGTGTTGGGCGGCCCATGTGATCCGGTCTTGTGCAGGTTTGCTCGACATGATCTCGTTGCAGTGGTCAAGTGCACGCTGGCGAGATTCATGTTCGTCAAATGCATCAATAGCGCCGAAGATCGGCAGATCGATTTTCTTTACACTATTTGATGACATCGTAACGACTTTCTTCCAGCACCTTGCTCCTTGACACTACGTTAATGGCTTCGCTGGCCCGGGGGAACGTAGTTGTTGTTATCCTCGTATAACCAGTCATTATATGATTCGGGTAAGGTGTCTTTTTTGTGAGATTGAAATCCGGTCATCGGCACCCGTTATTGCGCCGGTTTTCGCTTTTCAGGGGTGGTCAGCAGTCTATTTGACCCATTCTGGCCTGATTTTTATTAGACACAGTCTGATTTCAGGTCTGAATAGGGTAAGCTTGTCACATCAATTCCAAGAATCGGGCGAGAAACCGACCAGCTATATGGCGCAGACAATAAAATTGATTTACCAGACTGCCAAGGTTCGACTTGGGTTCCTGATTATGGCCTGTGCCCTGGCGGGTATAGCCGTGAGTCCGGGGAATGAACTTTCTTCGTGGCAAGTGCTCGTGCTCGGCCTGGCCGTGCTCGTATCGTCGTCGGTATCCGGCGCCTTTAACCAACTTTATGAACGGGATCTCGATGCGCGCATGAAGCGCACGCGTGGACGGGCATTTGTGACCGGCAAACTCAGGGCCAATTGGTATTGGCTGACGGTACTTACGGTGTTGTTGATCGCATCACTGGTCGCCGCGGCATTGGCGACGAACGTTGCTGCAGCAATCTATATTTTTCTCGGTGCATTCACCTACGGCATCGTCTACACAGTCTGGCTCAAAACACGCGCTTGGATGAATATCGTGATTGGCGGCTTGGCCGGCAGTTTTGCCGTCATGGCCGGTGCGGCGGCGACGGAAGCGACTCTGGCACCGGCACCGTTGATATTGGCCATGGTTTTATTCCTGTGGACACCGCCACATTTCTGGGCATTGGCATTTGCCTGCAAGAAGGATTATGCGGCCGCCGGTGTGCCGATGCTCCCCGTCGTCGCCAGTGAAGCTTTATCGACTGGAACTATCCTCGCTCATGCCATTGTGCTTGTTGTGTTGTCGTTGCTACCTGTCTGGTATGGGATGAGCTGGATTTATTTTATCGGCGCATTGTCCGGTGGCGCTTTCTTTGTCTATGCCAGTGTCAGGCTGTATCTTGAGCCGAGTGTGTCACTAGCCTGGCGAACTTTTGCCGCTTCGATCGTGCAACTCGGCTTGTTGCTCACAGCAGCTATCCTCGATCACGTTCTGCTTGCCTGAGCCTGTTTAAAGCTCGACAATCAGGTGGTTCACTATGTTCGCAAGCATGTTTGCGGTATTGAATTGACACCCTTTGGAGTTGGAAAGATGCGCGTAATAGCAATATGGGCATTTGGTTTTTCGGTTGTGTGTGGTTGTGCCGTCGCTGCAGAGATGCCGATTCGGTTTATCGATGCTGCCGAACAGGCCGGGCTTGCAGACCTGGCCGTTAACAGCACCGGGCCGACATTCGTCGATTATGATCAGGATGGTGACCTGGATATTTTTGTGCCGACCGAGGCGCATATGCAGGGCCATGATAATCGCCTGTTTGAAAATATTGGCCAGGGCCGGTTCACGAACGTTGCTGTGGAGCGGGGCATTGATAATGGCGGCGGGCTGGCACGTGGTGCATCCTGGGGCGATATCGATAATGACGGCGATATGGATATGTTTGTCGCGAATATGCCGCCGAGTGCTCGTGGCGTAAAGAAGGTGCCGCATTCAGCGTACCGGAACCTGTTGATTGAAACGGGGGAACCGAATTTCAAGAATATTACCGTGTCGGCCGGACTGTTGCGTGCCGGCAATGAACAGGATGTACAGGCCGGTGGTATCGGCAGCACCGGTGCAGGTGTGGCCTGGGGTGACTTTGATAATGACGGTTATCTGGACCTTTACATCAAACAGCCTGAATATGATGTTGATAACGTGTTGTTCCACAATAAAGGTGATGGAACTTTTGTGGATGTTACTGAGCAATCCGGAGCGGGGATTCTTGGCAAGGTATTGAAGGCCAATGCGCAGGGTTCACCGAACTGGACGGATTTTAATCAGGATGGCTGGCAGGACCTGCTTGTGACGAACGAGGGTGACAGTAACATCGCGTTTCTGAATAAAGGCGATGGCACTTTCACGGATATAACCCGGAACCGTAAGCCTCCACAGGCACTCGCATTGCTCAATCCGGGTAACGCAAACGGGGCCTGTATCGGCGATATCGATAACGACGGTGATATGGATATCTTCCTGCCAACGGCTGATCAGGCTAATCGACTGGTTATCAGCCGCTTCGCAGAAACGGGAGAAGTAAAGTTTACGGATATCACCATGGCTTCGGGAATCGGCGACATGGGCGGTGCGCGAGGTTGCGCCATGGCGGATTTTGATAACGATGGGTTGCTGGATATTTATATCAATAACGGCGGCGAATCAAATGTGCTGATCAATGATGTCATCCGCATGCCGGTATTTGTGCAGTTCTATATCGCCTGGGAGCCGGCTTACAATCGGTTGTACCGCAATAATGGTGATAACACGTTTACGGATATTACCGACGGTTCCGGTGCTGAAGGCCTTGGCATTGGCAGCGGCGTTGGTGCGGCTGATATCAACGATGATGGCTATCCTGATTTGTTTGTAACTAACCGCACTTATTACAGTATGGGTAAGCGGGTCGGAGTAGAACAGCAAAACCAGTTGCTTTTGAATGCAGGTGGTGAAAATAACTGGGTGAGAGTTTCATTGGTCGGAACCAAGAGTAATCGTTCCGGCTACGGTGCACGTGTCAAGCTGGTCTCCGGTGATCTCGTGCAATATCGCGAACATTCCAGTGCACATGGATATAATTCGGCAAACGATCCACGCTTGTTATTTGGATTGGGAACGAAGGATTCGATTGATTACATCGAGGTCATATGGCCGAGTGGTATCGTGCAGAAAATAGAAACCGCAGAACCGGGACAAACCATAAAGATTGTCGAAGCCGATTAAACCTGCCGGCTACGCTCCGTCCATCTCACAGATCAGGATTTTGGTAGCCGTGATCGAGCCAATCAATAGCTGTTTGCCATAGGTCAGGCCGATGCTGCTGGCAGATATTTCATCCCCACGGTTCATGTAAATTTCTTTGATTGTCGGTTCAGTCGCATTATTAAGCTCAACACGCAGAATTTGTGAAGGTGCGTCGGTGCCGGCAATGAAATGCATGATCAGCGCAAACAGGTTTGAGTGTGCACCGACCCACAGGCTGCCGTCTGCAGCAACGTCGATATTATCAGGTGCCGTGCCGAGCGCTATGCTGTTTATGGTTTCGACCGATCCGTCGCTCGGGTTGCGGCGCAGGACACGGATTGCCTCGCCCTGGGTTTCGGCAACGTAAAGAGTATTGCCATCCTGTGAAACATTGATGCCGCCTCCCGAATTGATGTCATCGGCGACGGCTCGGGCATTGTCATTGTCGACGTAGATCAGCTTTGTCAGTTCGCCACTGTTCGGCGGGCTATCGTTGGCAATGTAATATTGCCCGGGCCCGACAGCAACAAGATCGTTCGGTCGGGTAATCAGCTCGTCGGTAAAAGTGCGTACGTGTCTGAACCGACCCGGTTGCTCCTCCACGAATAGCTCAACATGCTCGGCTTCGATACCGCGTTCCAGCGGATGATTGATGACGACCATGCTGCGTTGACCGTTTGTATCGATGTGCAGGCTGAGCCCGTGCGGTCTGAAGTGCTGCGGTGGATCGATCAGGGCGGGCTCAATAGTGCGCGTGCCGGCCCTCAGATCCAGGCGGCCGATCCAGCCCTGAACGGGTTCTTTTCTGGCCAGTGCCATGCGGTCAATAAGTGACAGGTAGGCGATTCCGCGTTCGCGGTCGATCTGCATATCTTCAGCGCTCTCGTTCAGGTCCAGGCTTTCACACTGCCCGGCGAAATGCGCGGGGGGCAGACCGAACCTCAGGTAGCCAAAAATACCGAGTACGGAGACGGCAATGACGGCAATGATGCAGATCAGGGCAACTTTCAGGATTTTCACGTTTTTTCGACTCTCTCGCATTGATCCATGGTCTAGCACAGACTGTCGCATGGATTCCGGTGATTCGCAAAGTTCGGATCACTGTACGGTCGCCGGTCATACAGTATTTGTAAGCAGCGTTTAGTATCCCCACCATCCCAAGGGTGTCAGAAATAATATAGACAAAAATATGACTGCTGCCGATAGCCAAGCCGAAAATAAGGTCGTTGAGCCAGGTGGACTGCGTTTTGGTCCCCTGACGATGATGCCCGGCGTTTCCGCAAAAAATTTGTTCGGTTTGTTCTTTGCTTCATTCTTCGGTATTGCGACGATGAGTTTCATCAATGCAAGTCAGCCTTATGTGATGACCGAGATGTTGCTTATTCCGCTGGATGAGCAGGGCACCCTGGCCGGTAATCTGACCGTTGTACAGGAAATTGTATTGTTGAGTCTGCTTGGTCCGATCGGTGCATTGTCCGACAAGATTGGTCGAAAACCTCTCTATGTAACTGCCTTCGTGTTGCTGGGACTTGCTTATTTTCTGTACCCGCTGGCGGGCACAATTTTGTCACTATTTTTGTTTCGCATGATTTTTGCTGCGGGTGCCGCGAACAATGTGGTCATGTTGCCAGCCGTAGCAAACGATTACCCCCAGGAAGGTTGCCGGGCGAAGATGCTGGCCACGTGTTTTATTTTTAACGGCCTCGGCATCGTGATTGTGCTGGCTATCTTCAGGGGGTTGCCGGTACGTTTTGCCGACATGGGGTTTGACCCGATTTGGGTCGGGCGCTATTGGCTATGGGTCATGGCGGCCTTGTGCCTGTTTGTCGCGGTCGTGATCGCACTCACGCTAAAGCCTGGGGCGCCCAAGCAGCTTAAAAAGCGTGAGCCATTGCTGGCAACATTCAAAATCGGTATTCGCGCCGCACGTAATGGGCGGATTGCACTTGCTTACGCTGCGGCTAGCGTATCGCGCGGCGATCTGTCGGTTATGAGTACATTTTTTACACTGTGGCTTACTCAGGAAGGTATTCGCCAGGGGTTGCCGACTGCTGAAGCGGCCAAGACAGCTTTGACTTTTTACGTCTTTGTGCAGGGGGCATCGCTGCCGTGGGCGCCGATTGCCGGTTATATGCTTGATCGAATCGATCGGCTTTATGGGCTGGCTATTGCAATGGTGATTGCCGGTGTCGGTTACAGTTCGTTATGGCTGCTCGACAATCCACTTGGTATGGGCATGTATCTGTGTGCTGCGTTGATTGGCATGGGTGAGATGACTGCGAATCTTGCGGCGACATCATTGATCGGTAAGGAAGCGCCGGAGCGTGGCCGTGGTGCAGTGCTGGGTATGTGGAGTTTCTGTGGCGCACTCGGCATTCTGACTGTAGCCCTGGTCGGTGGCTATCTGTTCGATAATGTCAGCCAGATCGGGCCATTCATGTTTGTCGCGGGAGCGAATATTCTGTTGTTTTTCTGGTCCGTATTTTTGATTCTGCGGCGCTTCAGTGAAAATGCATCGGCCAAGTCGGGTTCAGCATGAATCGATCCGTTATAAATCGGTTCGATGGATCACTGGCAAGGTTGTTTTGATGACCGGTAGACGGGTTAGTGGGGAGCAATTACAGTTGAGGCTGAGGCTGCGTCTGAACGAATGAAAAAAATACCCGTAACCAAAAATTTTGGTGATCGCCTGATGCATATCGGTGGCGAATTCGTCGCCAGCGATAGCGGAGAGTGGATGGATTCCGTCAACCCGGCGACCGGTGAGGTACATGGCCGGGTGCCGGCCGGCACCGTCAGTGATGTCGCCCGTGCAGTCGCTGCGGCAAAACAGGCTCAGCCAGAATGGGCTGCTTTGCACGTGTTTGAGCGTGGCCGCGTATTACGCAAACTGTCCGAAGCAGTACGTGCACGCACCGATGTGCTGCCGCTTGAGGTGGCTGATACCGGAAGCACGATTGGCTGCATGGCGGGTCATATTGGGTTGGCTGGCGACTATATCGAATTTGTCGCCGGTCTCGGCATGGAGATCAAGGGCGAAAGCGTACCTGCGTCGCCCGGTAATATTCATTTCACGATGCGCGAGCCTTACGGCGTTGTCGGCAGAATTGTGCCTTTCAATCACCCGTTTCTGTTCGCGGCTGCGCATCTTGGCGCGCCTTTGATTGCCGGTAATGGTGTTGTATTGAAGTCACCGGACCAGAGCCCATTGTCGGCAAGCATCATGGCCGAAATCTGTGCAGAGGTCCTGCCGCCGGGGCTGGTCAATTTCGTCTCGGGCCATGGCACCGTTGTCGGCGATGCGCTTGTACGTCACCCGGACGTACCGCGTATCGGTTTCACCGGTTCGGTCGGGACCGGGATGGCGATCCAGCGCGCGGCTGCAGAAACCGCCATTAAGCACGTTACGCTTGAACTCGGCGGCAAAAACCCGTTCATCGCGTTCCCGGACACGGATCCCGAAGAAATTGCCACGGCGGCCGTCAATGGCATGAATTTTTCGTGGTCGGGCCAGTCGTGCGGTTCAACGAGTCGGTTGATGTTGCACGAGTCTATTTATAATGAGGTTGTCGAGCGAATCAGGGCCAAGGTCTCAATGATCCGGGTCGGCGATCCGCTGGACCCGGCATCCGGGATGGGACCGGTCAATTCTGAACCGCATTACCAGCGGATTCTCGATATTATCGCATCGGCCAAAGAGCAGGGCGCAAGCGTGATTGCCGGCGGCAACCGACCGGCAGGAGATCAATTCGAGCAGGGTTTCTGGGTCGAACCGACCGTGTTCGGTGATGTTACGATGGATATGCGCGTTGCCCGTGAGGAAATCTTTGGGCCGGTGCTGGCTGTTTTGAAATGGAAGACGACCGATGAGGTCATTGCGATGGCGAATGATCTGGAACTCGGCCTGACGGCAGCAGTATGGACAAATGATCTCAAGGCTTCCATGCAGATGGTTCGCGCTCTGCAGTCGGGTCTCGTCTGGATTAATGGCACGGGAAGGCATTATATGGGTACTGGATTCAGCGGCTGGAAAAACAGTGGCCTGGGTCGGGAAGAATGTCTTGAGGAAGTGCTGAGTTATACCCGGGTAAAGGCCGTTCACATCATTCAGTAGCCGGCAAGCATTAAACAGCCGCGCAATCAGCGTTGCTGCAGGTAAGGGAGCGTTTTAAATTAATGTCGGAACGCAATGATCAAAACCAGATAGCCGACCCGGACGGCATCAAGTTCGGTTTTCTGTGGTTGGCGCCCGGAATTTCGCGTGGCAACCTCTATGCATTTATCTATACTGCATTTTCGACGATTGGCCTGCTGACTTTTATCAGTATTGCGACAACACTGGTTCTCAATTCCCATCTGCAGATTCCAACGGATCAGCAGGGTACGATCTCCGGACGGCTCGTCTTCGTAACCGAAATTACTCAGATTCTTTTATTCGGAGTTGTCGGCGTAATGGCCGACCGGGTAGGACGCAGCCATTTGCTGGCAATTGGCATGATCGTCATGGGCCTGTCCTATCTTTTCTATCCGTTCGCCGACTCGATCGGTGAACTGACGTTTTATCGCATTTTGTATGCCGTCGGCCTCGGAACGTCGACCGGTATGCTGGCGACCATCACGACCGATTACCCGCAGGAACAATCACGCGGCAAACTGGTTGCATTAGGCGGTGTATTCAACGGGACGGGTGTGCTCGTTGTCATCATGCTCCTGGGCGGGTTGCCGAAGATGCTGGTTGGCGCCGGATATGACGAAATCACAGCCTCTCTTTACACGCACTATACGACCTTCGGTTGCTGCATGTTAGGCGCGCTGGTGGCCTGGTTCGGGCTGAAGAAAGGGGTTCCGGCCAAACACGAGGAACAGTTGCCGCTGTCCAGACTTGCTGCAAGTGGCCTCCGTGCAGCCAGCAATCCCCGTATTGCGCTTGCCTATGCCGCTGCATTCGTTGCCCGTGGTGACCTCGTGATACTCGGGACATTTACGATACTGTGGGGCGTCACGGCAGCGGTTGATCAGGGTATCGATCCATCTGAAGCTGTTTCCAGGGGACGATTGATTTTAGCGGTAGCGTCAACTGCCGGGCTGCTGTGGATTCCGATCATGGGTACGATCATGGATCGCTTTAACCGCGTTACGACGATGTTTATTTGCATGACACTCGGGGCAGTGGGTTATCTTTGCGTTGGTTTGGTTGAAGATCCTCTTGCTCTCGGCACAGCGTGGCCGTATTTCGCATTACTGGGAGTCGGTCAGATCAGCGCATTCCTCGGGGCACAGACGCTAATCGGGCAAGAAGCGCCGCGCCTGGAGCGTGGCGCTGTCGTCGGGGTCTTTAATACCTCCGGCGCCATAGGCATTCTCGTATCGTCATGGTTCGGCGGGATGCTGTTCGATTCGATCGCTCCGGCCGCACCATTCATATTGATCGGTTTTATGAACGGTGCCGTTGCGCTGCTCGCGATTATCGTGCGGATCAAGTCTCCCGGGCTTGCCGTGCGGCGGGGCAAACATCCGGATTTTATTTAGCTAAACGATTGTCAGTAATGAGTGAAGGGTCGACAACTTCAGGACAGGAACAGGAAGGCCAGCGCTTTCTGCTTGTCTGGATTTTACCGGGCATTACGCGCCTGAACATGATCGTATTCTGTTATGCGGCGTTCGCGACGATCGGTCTGCTTACTTTTATCTCGACGGGTACGGCCCTGGTGTTGAATGCCAATTTCGGCATGCCGATCAGCGAGCAGGGTACGATCAGTGGCGATCTCGTTATCATTACCGAGATTGTGCAGTTGCTGATTTTCGGTGTTGTCGGCGTCGTTGCCGATCGCATCGGGCGTCGCGAGTTATTTGCGCTCGGCATGCTCGTCATGGGAGTGGGCTATCTTTTGTATCCGTTTGCAGAGTCTATTCTGCAGCTGTTTATTTTCCGGGCGATCTATTCGGCCGGTCTCGGCGCATCAACCGGGATGTTGCAGACGATTGTTACCGATTATCCGCAGGAACGGTCGCGTGGCAAGCTGGTGGCACTCAGTGGTGTATTTAACGGGCTGGGAGTGATTTGTGTAACGGTGCTGTTCGGCCGTCTAGTACCGCCCGCGTTGGTGAATGCAGGTTTTGATGCAATGATGGCGACCCGCATCGTACATTTTATTGTCTTTGCTGTTTGCGCGTTGTCGGCAATCGCTTATTGGTATGGTCTGAAGAAAGGAGCGCCTGTCGCGCGTGAAGAAAGATTGCCCATCAGGCAGCTTATTTCCAGTGGCTTCTCAGCGGCCGTCAGCAATCCACGTATTGCACTCGCCTATTCAGCGGCTTTTGTCGCCCGCAGTGACCTGGTGATTCTGGGTACCTTTGTCGTGCTGTGGGGTACCGTCGCCGGTGTCTCCGAGGGTATGGATCCAGCCGTGGCGGCAGGCCGGGGCGCAGGGCTATTCGGGCTTGCCTCGGCAGCAGCACTCGTGTGGCTGGGGATACTCGGCTCGTTCATGGATCGCATCAACCGCGTCACGGGTCTGATTATTTGTACGCTGCTGGCATCGATTGGTTACAGCGCGATGTGGATTGTCGACGAGCCATTAGCTCCGGCCGCGATACCTTCCTTCCTGCTGCTTGGAGTCGGGCAGATCAGTGCCTTTTTTGGCGCTACCACTCTGATCAGCGCCGAAGCACCGCGTTTGAGCAGAGGGTCGGTCGTCGGGGCATTCAATATGTGTGGTGCGATCGGGATTTTTATTGCTTCTGGCCTCGGCGGTCGGTTGTTCGATTCGGTTGGCCCGGCTGCGCCTTTTGTTCTGGTCGGCGGACTCAATGCGATCGTCACGATCCTGGCGATAATCGTTCGGATCAAGTCGCCGGGTCATATTCCGGCACGTGACGGATCGGTTTCAGTGCTGCGAGAACGCCAATAATTAACCGCAGCCTGGCGGTCTTCAGGCAGTTAAGTCGAATTCCGGTGGGTGACGGTTACGCGGCGACGTCGAACCCGGCTTTTTCGATAGCCTGTTCGATACCGGGTTGCTGGATCAGTTTGTCATCAAAATCAACCGCGACTGTGCCGGCATCAAGATCGGCGGCGACTTTCATTACGCCGGCCTGTTCATTGAGTGCGTTCTCGATGCTCTTGACACATCCTCCGCAGGTCATGCCGGTAACTTTAATGGTTGCTGTTGTCATTACATTTGCTCCGAAAAAAATTATGAATGAGTCGTCTGTTCTTTAATAAATTTTGGACGCCAGCTGCGCAGGAGTAAAGAATTACTGACCACGCTGACACTGCTCAGCGCCATCGCCGCTCCGGCAAGGGTCGGTGTCAGTACGCCCGCGGCGGCCAACGGGATGCCGATGACGTTATAGGCAAAGGCCCAGAACAGGTTTTGTTTGATCTTGCGAAAGGTTGCCCGGCTCGCGGAGATCGCAGCTGCAACAAGTCGCGGGTCCGGGCGCATCAGTGTGATGCCGGCTGTTTCCATTGCGATATCGGTCCCGGTACCCATTGCAATGCCTACATCGGCGGCAGCCAGTGCCGGTGCATCGTTGATGCCGTCGCCGATCATGCCGACAATGTAACCTTGCGCATGTAAATCTTCGATAGCCTGTGCCTTTTGATCCGGCTTGACTGATCCCCGGCTTTCATCGACGCCAACTTCGTTGCCGACCTGGGCCGCAACGCGCTCTGCATCACCGGATAACATCAGTGTTCGTGCACCGAGTTGGCGCAGTGCCTCGATGGAATCGATGGCCTCAGGGCGCAGCAGGTCGGCAATGGCAATCATGCCGATGACCTGTCCGTTTACGGCAACCCATACAACGGTGTTGGCCGCGGCCTCGAGCGCATGCGCGCGTTCCGGTTCCACCGGTTCGATACCGCGCTCGTGTAGTAGTCCAAGGTTGCCGCAAACAATCTCGCGGCCCTCGACCGTCGCCGTGACACCCAGCCCGGTGTGGCTCTGAAAATCTGTGACGCCGGGCAGTGTGATGTCAAGTTCTGCAGCCCGGTCAAGCATCGCCCTTGCCAGCGGGTGCTCGCTGCCTTGCTGGACCGTGGCTGCTGCCTGTAATACATCGCGATCGGTGCCGTTAAATGCATGCACGGTGGCGACAGCCGGTTTACCCTCGGTCAGGGTTCCGGTTTTGTCGAAAATGATCGCATTGAGTCGGTGAGCGCGTTCAAGTGATTCAACGTCTTTGATCAGGATGCCGGACCGTGCTGCCGCACCGGTACCGGTCATGATGGCTGTAGGTGTTGCGAGACCCAATGCGCAAGGGCATGCGATCACCAGGACTGACACCGCCGCGATCAGCGCAGGTTCAAAAATACCGCCGACCAGGTACCAGCTGATAAAGGTAACCAACGCTATGGCCACGACAGTGGGGACGAATATTTCGCTGATCCGGTCGACGAGCCTTTGTACCGGCGCTTTGCCGGCTTGTGCATTCTCGACCAGGTGAATGATCCTGGCCAGCGTGGAGTCTTCGCCGACGTTGGTGGCCCGCAGTTCCAGCAGGCCGGTGCCGTTGATAGCGCCACCCGTAACCGGATCGCCCTGGTTCTTGGCCACCGGCAGGCTTTCACCGGTGATCAGCGCTTCATCGACTTCGCTGGAGCCTGCCAGAACTTCGCCATCAACCGGGATGCGCTCACCGGGTTTGACGATGATGCAATCACCAGTGACGACTTCGCCGATTGATAACTGTACGTTGCTACCATCGGCTTGTTTGACCCGTGCGGTCTCCGGACGCAGGTCCATCAATTGCCGGATGGCAGCCGTCGTACCTCGTTTTGCGCGTGCTTCCATGAATTTGCCGAGCAGGACGAGCGTGATGATGACCGTGGAGGCTTCAAAATACAGTTGTCCGGCGGCATCCGGGCCGAGTGTTGCGAGCAGGTACCAGCTATAGGAATAGGCGGCGGTGGTGCCCATGACGACAAGGACATCCATGTTTGCCGAGCGTGCCCGCAAAGCATTGAATGCGGCCTTGTAGAAGCGGGCACCGATAATGAACTGGACCGGTGTGGCCAGCAGCACTTCGACCACCGGCAGGTGTTCAAACTCGAAACCGAGAAATTTCAGCGCCATGTGCAGGACGAGCGGCGCAGATAACACCGCCGACAACAGCAGAATGCGTTTTTCTTTGGCTAGTTTCGCTTCCTCACGTTCGCGGTGTTGTCGGTCAGCATCGGCCTGAAGCTCGGTCGTTCCGGTTACCTGTGGTTCGTAGCCCGCTTCCCGGACGGTCTTGGTCAGCCGGTCAAGGCTGACGCTGCCAGCGATGGTCCGAATGTCGGCGCGCTCGATGGCGATATTTACATTGGCCTCCAGTACACCGGGCAGGCGGGTGAGGGCTTTTTCGACGCGCCCGGAACAAGCGCTGCAGGTCATGCCGCCAACCCCAAACGAGAATGTTTCCTCCGGGACGTCAAAGCCGGCATTTCTGACGACTCCGGCAATGGCGCCGATATCTGTCTCACCGGCATCGAACGAGACATCGGCACGTTCCAGGGCAAAATTAACACCCGCATCCACGATGCCTGTGGCACGCGTCAAAGCTTTTTCGAGACGAATGGCACATGCGCTGCAGGTCATGCCCTGCACCGGCAGGTCAGCGGTCTGCGGCATTTCCGCTGGGTTTGAGATGGTTTTGGCGCTGGTACTCACAGGATGGTTTGACCAATT
This sequence comes from Chromatiales bacterium, assembly GCA_002688175.1. GTDB lineage: Bacteria > Pseudomonadota > Gammaproteobacteria > Steroidobacterales > SMWD01. Next base: position 9,686 of record NZCC01000024.1, on the reverse strand, counting down.
TGTAATCGATAAGTTTAACTTTTACCGACACCGTGTCGCAATCTTCTGCCAGATCAGCGATAAGCCGTAACCACGGACCAAACGCTGTTCAGCGTGACGGCAGTGGGGTGCGGCGGGGATGGATATGGAAACGTTTAATGAATTCACCAAACACATGGTTACCGAGGGTAATAGATTGATTAATATGCAGTTTTGTTTCTGCGCCGATATGCTCAGGATAGTGTTCACCACCCAGCTCTATGGCTTCACGCGCCATGGCCGGCGTATGTAGCCAGCGCAGAATCATCGGCTCGTCGACTTCGAGGTGGAATTGCAGTCCGTAGACGTTGTCGCTGTAACGAAATGCCTGGTTCTGGCAGTCCGGTGAGGTCGCAAGATGCGTTGCACCGTGGGGAATTTCGAACCGGTCGCCATGCCATTGGAAGATCATCTGGCTGTTGTCGAAATGTGCAAATAACGGATCGTCATGGCCTGCTTCGGTTGGATTAAGTTCGTACCAACCGATTTCTTTGGTCTTGTTTGCAGTTACCCGGGCACCCAGTGCACGGGCAATCAACTGTGCGCCGAGGCAGATGCCCAGTACGGGTTTGCCTGCTGAGATTGTCTGCTGGAGTATTTCGATTTCTGTCTCAAGGTGAGGGTAACGTTCGAATTGATCACAGTTCATGGGTCCGCCGAGCACGATCAAGCCGTGATAGCGGGAGATATCCGGGCGTGCTTCGGGTTGTCGTCCAAAATTGACATAGCGGATTCTGAACCCGGCAGCGCGCAGTAACGGGTCGAGGTTGCCGAGAATCTCATACGGTACGTGTTGGAAAACCAGTAAACGTCGCATGTCAATTGTTTCAATTCATTCAGGAGTGAGTGATAAAGATCTATGAGTCGTGTCTCGCTGTCAACGCAGTAGGTGAATATTGTGTTTGTTTAAGGTGGTGGTGGGCTGTTTTGGTTTCTTGGTCAGGGTTGGCTGTAGTTAATTCTGAGGGTGTTTCCGGCGTGAGATGGGTATTTCCCTGGCCGGATTTTTCCGTCGTTGACCCCTCTGAAACGCCGCAGGAGCGGCTTTAAGGTTTCAGAGGGGTCAACGACGGAAAAATCCGGGACAATTTCGTGGTTCGCAGAGCAAATATAGTTCGTCGTTCCACTGTTTTTGCAAGGTATTTTGTGTCCGGGTACCCTTCCGAAACCTTAAAGCCGCTCCTGCGGCGTTTCGGAAGGGTACCCGGACACAAAATACCGATCAGGGAAAGAGCATGAATTATGGCAAAATACTAACCAGTGAAATTCTGCAAGTCATGCTAAACACCAATCAGGGAACCCGCATATGATGGCAACATGCCATAGGAAATACGCCCGTACTTTAATGTCAGCAGTTAATGTGGTGGGTTCATTAGTAGTACTACTCGCCATTATTTTTACAGGCGGGTGTGTGCAGCAGTCGGAACGTGATGCTGTGTCTGCCTATCGACCGGATCCGGGCCCGTACCGGATCCGGGTCGCCGAGTCGGTACAGCTACCGTTCGCCGAGCTGGATAAAAACCTCAATCTGCGGATTACCTACCCGGTTGCGGATGCGGGGGCGCCCGGTTTTCCGGTCATCATCTTTTCTCATGGTGGCAGGTGTTCGCGGGATCGTTACCGCTATTTTGCCGACCACTGGGCGTCACACGGTTATATCGTGATTCAGCCGGCGCATCTTGATTCGAGTTCGCTGCCGCCACCTGAAATTCGTGGTATGCAAATGATGATTGAGGCCGTGCGTACACGGCGCCTCGATATGGTGCATATTCTTGATTCTTTTGCGCAAGTTGCCGATCTCGTGCCGGATCTGGAGGGGCGCATCGATGCGAGTAAGGTGGTTGCAGCCGGGCATTCGCTGGGGGGTGGTACGGCCATGTCCGTGACCGGTCTTGTGATGGTCGATCCGTCGAATGACACTGAGTTTGGATTTATTGACGAGCGCTTTGATGCGTTGTTATTGATTACCAATCCGGGCAATAGCCCGATGATGCCGGATGACCCGTGGCGTGCGGTTGCGCTACCGACCTTTGTCTCCAGTGGTACAAATGATTTTAGCGGGCTTGTGCGTTTTATTAAGAAGAGTAAATCAGTGTTTCGCTTTCCTGATGATATGGAGTTTGCTGCAACCGGGAATACTTATCTGTTTGTCGATGATATGGATCATTATCTCGGTGGGCTGATCTGCAAGCAGCGTGACGGTTATACGCCTGACACCGATGCGGCACGCATTATTGGCGGCATCAGCGTCGCTTTTCTGGCTGCTTATCTCCATGCTGATGACCGTGCCCGGACGTTGTTGGAAAATCCCGGGTCCTGGCAGGCTGAAACGCGCGCTACATTGTCAATTCGTTAGTAAGCCGCGGTTAGTCGTCGAGTCGGTATCGATCGGCATCCAGATGGGCCGGGAATTTTTTGCGGTAGCGTTGCAAGGCGTTACCATCGAGTCGGGTCGTTACGATATGTTCATCGTCATCGCAGTCGACCAGCAAACTGCCGAAGAAATCGACGACCATGCTGTCACCGGCATACTCGACGCCGTTGCCGTCGACCCCAACGCGATTGACGCCCATTGAGTAGCACAGATTTTCAACGGCGCGGGCCGGTAATAACGTGCGCCAGGCCGAGCGCCGTGCTTTTGGCCAGTTGGCGATATACAGCAACAGGTCGTATGCATCAACGCCGCGGCTGAACACCGGGAAGCGCAGGTCGTAGCAAATCAGCGGGCAGATACGCCAGCCATTGATGGTGAAGATTGATCTTTCCTGACCCGGTGTGAAGTGATCACGTTCACCGACAGGTCGAAACAGGTGACGTTTGTTATAGCTCGCCAGCTGCCCGTCGGGCGGTGCCCAGATTAACCGGTTGTAGTAGTGACCCTGCTCTTCAATGATCAGACTGCCACAGATGGTGACGTCAAATTCCCGGGCCAGTCGTTTTAACCAGCCGACCGTATCCCCAGTCATCGTTTCTGCCTGGTGTTCGGTGTCCATCGTAAAGCCGGTCGTGAATGTTTCCGGCAGCACAACCAGATCGGTCGGTTCATTGATGTCGCTAATCAGGTCGTTGAAACGTGCCCGGTTCGCGCTGGCATCATGCCAGTCGAGTGTCGCTTGAATCAGTGTGACGTTCAGATCTTGCACAGGCGTTCCGTTGCAGCTACCAGGGTTGATTCGCCTTTTGCAAAACAGAAGCGCAGCCACTGTTGTGGTGGTGGGCGCTCATAGAATACCGAAACGGGGATCGCTGCGACACCGATCTCGCGGGTCAGTCGGCGGGCAAAGTCGACGTCGGGTTCGTCCGAGATGGAGGAGTAATCGACCAGTTGAAAATAGGTGCCGGCTGATGCCTTGAAGGTAAATCTTGATGGCGCCAGTAGTTCGCAGAATCGGTCACGTTTACGTTGGTAAAATTTTGGCAACTCAATGACGTATTCCGGTTCATTGGCGAGGAAATCTGCCAGTGCGTATTGCATCGGTGCGACGACACAAAACTGGACGAACTGGTGGACCTTGCGAAATTCAGTCGTAAGATTTTCGGGTGCCACGCAGTAGCCCACTTTCCAGCCGGTCGCATGGATAGTTTTGCCGAACGATGAGATAGCGAGGCTGCGGCTGGCCAGATCGTCTCTCAGGAGCAGACTCTGATGGGGTTGCTGATCAAAGATGATGTGCTCGTAAACCTCGTCCCCGAGCAGAATAATGTCGGTATTCTGTACAAGATCTGCAAGCATCGACAGATCATCGCTGGTGAGTACCGCGCCGGTTGGATTGTGCGGAGTGTTCAGAATGATCATGCGGGTAGCGGGATTGATCGCGTCGTCGACACGTTGCCAGTCAATGCCGAAGCCCGGCGTTTGCAACGGAATATGGATCGCCTTGCCGCCGGCCAGCCGGATGGCCGGATCATATGAGTCATAGGCCGGATCGAAGACGATGACCTCGTGGCCGGGATGAATGAAGGCCTCGATGGCTGAGAATAGCGCCTCGGTTGCGCCGGAGGTTACTGTCACCTCGGTGTCCGGGTTGGTCGATCGGCCATACAGATGTTCGGTTTTCACCGCGATCTGTTGGCGGAGTTCCGGGATCCCGGCCATCGGCGCATATTGGTTTTGTCCGGCCCGGAGATGGTGAATAACCCGCTCGAGCAATCGTTCCGGTACGGCAAAATCGGGATAACCTTGTGACAGATTGATCGCGCCGCAGTCTGCGGCAAGTTTCGACATGACGGTGAAAATCGTGGTGCCGATGTCGGGGAGTTTGCTGTCAACCGGTTGTGCCATCGGGTCAGTATACAGCCCGCTTTACCTGCAGGCGCAGGTTGTAAATGATCCGCATTGGGGTTGGATGTCATGCAATACTCGGGTTAGGGTTCAGTCCTTCCGGTAGGTCATGCATGGGGCGAGGCAGTGGCAAATGTCAGTATCAGGACGACCAGCTTTGCAGTCGATGCAGAATTGATTTATTCACTCCGCAAAACAGTATTCATCGATGAACAAGGTGTGCCTGCGGATATTGAAATTGATGAATTCGACCCGGTTTGTCAGCATGTTCTGGCCTGGCGGGATGATGTCGCGGTTGGTACCGGGCGCATTGCACCTGATGGGCGGATTGGCCGCATGGCTGTTATTGCCGAGTATCGCGGTCAGGGAATCGGCCGTGCCATCCTGGCCGCATTGATGCAGCTTGGTCGGGATACGAGTGTGGACCGCTTGTACTTGTCGGCGCAATGTCAGGCTATATCATTCTATGAGCAGGCCGGTTTTGTTGCGTCCGGTCCGGTGTACGATGATGCCGGTATCGACCATCGGCATATGGCACTGCCATCGGCAACGGATGGCAGTGATGGCGGGTTGGGATGAAGCATATTAGTGGTTGCCAATGCAGCGCTAAATTTGCATAAATGGCAGCAAGCGGGTTGTTTTTGAGGAGACAGGCATGACAGGGCAGGGGCCGATTATTTTTCCGACCGATTTTTCCACGGCTTCACTGGCGGGTTTGCCGTGGGCTAAGCGCATGGCCCGGTTCATGGAGACATCGCTGCACGTAATTTATGCGGTTGTGGAACCGCAGATCTTTCGTGTCCTTGAGATTGAAGTTGGTCAGGCTGCTCTGCCGAGTGTCGATGAACTGACAACCGGGGCTGAAACAAGATTGCAGGCATTTGTGGCCGCACATCTGGAGGGACTGGATCTGCCGGTTGTCACGCGCATACTGGTGGGCAATCCGGCTGATCAAATTATCCAGTATGCCGATGAAGTTGCTGCTGGCATGATTGTTATTGGTGCGCATGGCTACAGTGGTGTTCGGCACCTGATACTCGGCAGCATGACGGAGTCGACTCTGCAGCATGCGCAATGCCCGGTGCTATGTGTGAAAGCCTGATAAATGTATGCCCGGTAACCCGGGCCCCTTGCTAATATCTGCATCTGCCGCATAGTTCGGTATCCGGCTCTGTACACGGCGGAACGCGTAACATGGGCAAACCAGGCAATCACTTTAGGGATGTTTTTATATGTATATCAATTTCTGGTATCCGGTTGCAAAAGCTGAGGAAGTACGAGGGGATAAGCCGTTCCAGGTTCAGATTCTGGGCCTGAAATTTGTTGCTTTCCGTGATTCTGATGAAGTTGCCCGGGTCCTTAGTGATACCTGTATTCATCGTGGTGGTGCGCTAGGCAAAGGCTGGGTTCGCGACGGATGTGTCATCTGTCCTTACCACGGCTGGGAATACCGGGGTGACGGCAAATGCAGCAAGATTCCAACTTTTGGTGATGATGTGAAGCTACCGGCGCGCGCCAAGGTTGACAGCTATCCTACCCAGGAGAAGTATGGCATCGTGTTCGCATTCCTGGGCGACCTGCCCGAGGCAGAACGGCCACCAGTTTGTGAAATCCCTGAATACGATGATGAGCGTTGGCGAGTCAACCATACGGTTGTATTTGAGGTTGGCGCGTACTACGAACGATCGGTCGAGAATGGCCTCGATGCGGCACATAACGAATTTGTGCACCCGCTGCAGGGTGCTCCGTCGATCAGTGAAACGCTGCGTGATCGTCCGGTCGAAGTTGAGGAGCAACCGCCATGGGGTAGCCAGTTCCTGGTCAGGTTCGGCAAGAGTATGTCAGAAGATACCAAGGTGCTCGGCGCCGGTGAGGGCACGACGCGGGCCGGGTCAGGGCATCACGGCCCGAATGCGCTGATTACGCGTATTATTTTTTCCGATACCAGGGCTTTTGCGCAGTACTTCTTCGAAGCGCCCATCGATGAGAACCGCACTCGTATCTTTTTTGTCAATATTCGTTGCTTCATTATGGAAGAGGAGATGGATCAAAAGCTGATCGATATGAACATGAAGATCGCGGCTGAGGATATTGCAATTATCGAGGCTTTGGATCCTGTCCGGACGCCGCATTGCACGACCAAGGAATTGCTGACGCCAGCTGACCTGCCGATTGTGCGCTACCGGGAATTTCTGCAGGAATGGGAAGATAATGGCTGGCGTATTGATCAGCAGGAATTGCGTGCCAAGCGCGGCGATATCGCGTTCGCGATTCCATCGCCTGATCGACGCGAACACAAGAACTGGGTACTTGATCCGGTACCGTTGATGCCGGCTGCATAATTTCGTGAGTCACATGACACTATCTATTGAACAGCAGGCAGACTTTTTATGATTGACGCTGTGATCGTTTCTACCGTACGCGCACCGATCGGGCGTGCCTTTCGGGGTGCATTCAATAACACTAAATCACCAACATTGGCCGCGCACGCTATTCGTCATGCGGTAGAGCGTTCTGGTGTCGCAGCCGCCGAGATCGAGGATGTCGTGCTCGGTTCAGTACTGAATGCCGGCAGTGCATCACCCAATATTGCCCGGCTCGCCTCACTCGCGGCTGGATTGCCGGATACGGTTGCGGCGCAGACCGTAGACCGGCAGTGTTCGTCGGGACTCATGGCCATAGTGATTGCGGCCCGTCAGGTGATCGTCGAAGGTATGCAGGTCGTTGCAGCCGGAGGCCAGGAAAATGTCTCGGAAATTCAGAACCGATACTTCGAATGGAGTGGAGCGGCACAGGATGATGCCGTGACTCAGCAGGCAGAACATGCCTATATGCCGATGTTGTTGACTGCAGAGTATGTAGCAAAAAAATACGGTATTTCCCGCGAGGCACAGGACCAGTACGCACTCTTATCGCAACAGCGTACGGCTGCTGCACAGGCGGCAGGAAAATTTGACGATGAAATCGTGCCGATCACGGTGACCAAAGCAATCGTCGACAAAGAAAGCGAAGCTGTCAGTTACGAGGAAGTCACGCTGTCCGCAGACGAAGGCAACCGACCGTCGACGACACTTGAAAGTTTGCTCGGGCTGAGAACCGCGATTGATGGTGGTGTCATTACCGGGGGTAATGCATGCCAGTTATCCGACGGCGCCTCGGCTTGTATTGTCATGAACGGCAAGCTTGCCGAGCAGCGTGGCCTGGAGCCATTGGGACTATACCGTGGGGTGGCGGTCGCCGGTAATGCGCCGGAGGAAATGGGCATCGGTCCGGTTTATGCGATTCCCAAACTGCTGAGCCGATTCGGACTGTCAGTTGCGGATATCGGTCTGTGGGAGCTCAATGAAGCCTTCGCATGCCAGGCACTATATTGCCGTGACTCGCTCGGTATCGACCCGGATCTGTATAACGTGAACGGCGGCAGTATTTCAATTGGTCATCCTTACGGCATGACGGGGGCCCGGATGGTGGCTCATGCGCTGATCGAGGGCAAGCGGCGCGGTGCCCGCTATGTCGTCACTACGATGTGCATCGGCGGCGGCATGGGCGCAGCCGGACTGTTTGAAGTAGCTTTGTAGGAGCGGCGGAGATTCCTTTTGGCAACTGACCTGTTTGATCTGGCCGGTAAAATTGCATTGGTGAGCGGTGCGAGCCGGGGCATCGGCGCTGCGATTGCAACTTTGCTTGCTGAGCAGGGTGCGCATGTCATCGTGTCGAGCCGAAAACTCGACGGCTGTCAGGCTGTCGCCGATGAGATCGTCGCCGCTGGCGGCAGTGCCGAGGCGCTGGCCTGTCATATCGGCAGGCTGGAGGATATTGAGAAAACCTTTGTCACGCTTCGTGAGCGTCATGGCCGGCTTGATATTCTCGTCAATAACGGTGCCGCGAACCCCTATTTTGGGCCAATACTGGAAACCGATCCCGGTGCATTCACCAAGACAGTCGAAGTTAATGTACGCGGATACTTTTTCATGTCGGTCGAGGCGGGCCGACTGATGAAGGAAAAGGGTGGCGGTGCGATTGTCAATACGGCATCCGTAAATGCGCTGATACCGGGTGTGGGTCAGGGTATTTACTCGATCACCAAGGCGGCGATCGTCAATATGACCAAAGCATTTGCCAAGGAATGCGCACCCTTCGGTATTCGTGTCAATGCGCTGTTACCTGGCCTGACCAAGACGAAATTCGCCAATGCTTTGTTTGCAGATAACGAAATCTATACCGAGTGGATGAAAAGTGTGCCGCTTGGCCGGCATGCCCGGCCGGACGAGATGGCGGGTGCCGTGTTGTACCTGGTATCGGATGCCGCAACCTACACGACAGGTGAGAGTCTCGTCGTTGACGGCGGATTAACCATCTAGAATGATCGACGACGACCTGTTACCAGAATCATCCGTGCCGGGGCTCATCCCGACACTGAACAACACGGGCTGGATGACCGAATCACTTGACGAGATATCTGTGGCCTTCACGGATTATGCCGGCAACATAGACGCTGAGTCTCTGGATATCGGTTGCGCGTACGGCATCGCGACGTTAATGGCCCTCGACAAGGGCGCACGCATTTTAGCCTGCGACATTGAGTCCGGGCACCTCGATATCCTCGCCAAACGCATTCCCGACGATGCAGCTGATCGTTACCGGAGTAAGGTTGGAACATTACCGGACGTTGATTTCGCTGCCGGTAGTTTTGGTGCGGTACTCGCTTCGCGGGTTTTGCATTTTCTGACCGGTGCCGATGTCGAACAGACGGTGACGAAAATATACGACTGGTTACAACCCGGTGGGCGAGTATTCCTGGTTGCCGATTCGCCGTATACAGGACCATGGCGGGTTGCAGCCGATGACTATGAGCGGCGCAAGGCGGCAGGCGATCCGTGGCCCGGGTTTATTGAAAATTATGCGCAGTATCTGCCGGCTACTGAGGATCCGAAAAAACATCCGGCGTTCATCAACCCGATGGACCCGGACATTCTGCACCGGGTCTGTGTGCAGGCCGGTTTCGAGGTGCTCGAAGATCGGTTTCTTACCGGTGGGACCCGGTGGAGTACCGGCCGGGATCATGCCGGTGTTATTGCCAGGAAAGTCTGACAGCAATCACATTGCCCATAGGAATGGTACCCAGCCGCGATCATTTGAGCGGGATGGCGGCCGGTCGTCGGAATTGACCGGGTGTATGTTGTATTGACCGGTTCTTGATCTGATCAACAGAGTCAGCTTTGATCGCGACTGAGGGTCCGGAAACCCCTTGATAGCCGCCATTTCACTGTATTGCAGTGATCTGACTGCTACTGACCCAGACTGTGTGATAACCCGATCAAGCAGCAATGGCCTGCCTCTCAGCGCAGCTACCGGACTTCTGAGTGTTGCCTGATCGTCATTTTTG
>NZCC01000023.1 GCA_002688175.1 Chromatiales bacterium | reverse complement strand
CGAGCTGGACAACTTCTGGACCCATGCCAGGCAGGCTCTGCCGAAAGCGAATCTGCCCCCGCACTACTCAGTTCGATGGATCGGCCTCGACAACGAATCCACTGAGCAAGTCCTCAACCTGATCCGCGCCGGTGACAAGACCGGCACCTACACACTGCCATGGATCGTCGCACAGACGACACATCCGACGCCCGCTGCCGGTGATGTGATTATTCTCATCGACTTCGGCGGACACCCGCGACTCATCGTGCGCCTGACAGAAATCGAAGAAGTTGCTTTCGGTGCAGTCACCGCAACACATACTGCAGTTGACGGCACGCCGATGCGCGACCTCGCCGTCTGGAAGCCGCTGCACACACACTACTGGAACGCGATGCTGGCCGAGCATGGTCTTGCCGTCAGCGATGACATGCCGGTCTGGGTGGAAAAGTTCGAACTGTTAAACTGACGCCATGGCTAAAGAAGTCATCGATTACTATTGGTCGTTTCGCAGTCACTACTGCTATCTCAGTATCGATCGCGTCATTGAACTCAAACAACATTACCCCATCACGATAAATTGCCGGCCTGTTTGCCCGCTTGCCATACGAACGCCGGAGTTTTTTGCCGACATAACACGCTCAGGGCCGACTTAAAGACCTGAAGTGGCGGCTTGCACAACAGGGCCTGGTATCAGCATGACCAGAGAATCTTTTATGAAGTTTTTTTCCACTCTGCTGCCGATCATCGCTGGCCTCGGGTTACCGATAACACCGGTATCAGCCGATGACACAGCCGTCGCTGATTACGATGCGCATTTGTGTCGCTACGCACAACATTTTTTAGTCAACGCCAGTCCACAGGCGTTCCCGGTCATCGAACAAGTCGGGTACGGCAATGGCTTTCATGTTATTCAGATGGATACCGACGCCGGACAACGGCAGGTCGCGATTGCGATGACCAGTCACTTTACTCAACTCGACGGCAAGAAACTGACCACCTACGTTGCCTGCAAAACAGTCGATCGCGCCCGGGTGAATGACGTGCTGGGTCTGCAATTACCCGGACCGGAGCATCAGTGCCGGGACGTCAATGAACAAACCCATGCACGAGCACTGGCCAATCTGTCTGCACAAGAGCGAGCACATTACCTGGCCACAGGCCGGCAACTGACTTTCGCCGACGATGCTCTCATTGCCACCGGCGGTGAATGGCTGCCCATCACGATGGACGCCTTTATCCAGCCAGTCGGCGAAGCAGGCAACGACCTTGCTGTTCAGTCGCCCTCGGTGCGCGTACCGTGGAACCCGAAGGACCGGCAGTTTTTTCAGGGCACCCAGCACTGCAAACTGATCACGCTCGCTGCCATGGAACGCTGGATGCGCATCGGCGCTTTCGGCACCGACACGTCGCTGTTTCCGCCGACCGAGACCGAGTGCACCCAACCCCACTCAATGACCTCCACCGTCGGCAGTTGCCTGTTCTACTTTGCCCCGGCCAATGCGATGTTTTGCCAGGACTACAGCGGTGCCGGCTGGTCGCGTGATGCGGCACGAGAAGAATGCACCCAGCGCCATGCGAGTGCCGCGGCACTGCGTGCTGCGAAAAACCGCTACGCCGGTGCCGGCGGCCTGTTCAACGCCAGCGGCTGTGCCGACCGGGACGATGCACCAGCCCTCAACGGAACCTGTGTTTTCCACTGCCGGCAGCCGGATGAAACCCTCTGGCACGTCACCGGCCCGACCGACCCGCGCATGACCCGGGCCTGCGATCTGTTTGTACCGCGCTAAGCCCCCGCCGCCAAGAAACAGCCATGAATTAACAACTGTCCGCGCCATGGCGATAGCCTGATCTGCAAATGAAGACAGGTCAGAATTAGCGTTATGCTCCGTTACCGGCAGGAATAAATATAGCAATGACCAACATACATTCACCTGCGGAGATATCGCATGTACATCAATTTCTGGTATCCGATCGCCAAGAGCGATGAAGTCATCACCTATGAACCCCATCGAACCAAAGTACTCGGTCAACAGTTAATTGCCTTTCGCGACACCCAGGGTGCCGCCCACGTACTGAGCGATGTCTGTATCCATCGCGGCGGCGCATTAGGAAAGGGCTGGGTCAGAGATGACACTATAGTATGCCCGTACCACGGCTGGCGATTTGGCGGCGACGGCCTGTGTAAACATATCCCGACCCTCGATGATGACAAGGTGCCGGCCCGCGCCAAGGTCGACAGTTACCCGGTCCAGGAAAAATACGGCATCGTGTTCGCATTTCTCGGTGACCTGCCGGAAGAAGAACGGCCACCGCTGCACAATATCGAGGAATTCGGCACTGATGGCTGGCGAGCAAACAAGATCGTCGTCTTTGAAGTCAAGACGTTCTATGAGCGCTCTATTGAAAATGGCCTCGACCCGTCTCATAACGAATTCGTACACCCGGCGCAGGGCTCACCGACCATGAATCGGGATTTCCTGAAAAATCCGCTGGAGATGCAGGATGGTCCCTGGGGAAGTGAATTCCTCGTCACATTCGATAATAAAGTTACCGACACGCGGGCATTGAGCGATCCGAGCCAGGCAGTACCACTGGTCACTGCAGGCTCCGGTTATGTCGGTCCCAATCAGATGATCACCTGGATTCGTTTCACCGAAGACAATATGTTCCATCAATATTTCTTTGAGGCACCCATAGACGAAAACAACACAAGAATATTTTTCGTCAACATGCGCACCTTCATGCTCGACCCGGAAAATGACAACCGCCTGGTTAATATCAACCTGACCGTCGCCAAGGAAGATATCGACATCCTCGAGGAACTCGATCCGGTCTGTACCCCGGCCAATCCCAGCGATGAAGTTCTGGTTCCGTCTGATGGTGCCGTCATCAGCTATCGGAAATTCCTCAAGCAGTGGAGAGACAAGGGATGGCGCATCGACATAGACGCGATGTGTGCGAGTCGCCGCAACAAGACCTATGCCATCCCCTGCCCGTCCCGACGCACGTCAGGCAACTGGGTGCTGGATCCGGTACCGCTGCTTCCGGGTGGCGACTAAATAAGTATTGGTGTCTGACACCAGCTTTTTAAGCGTGCAGGCGTAACCCGCTACGCTGTCCTCGGTAAACGCTTGCCGATCACAATCGCTGCGGTGAGCGCAATGACTCCGCTTACCGCCGAGATCACCAGCGTACCGAGCGGAAATGCACCGAACGGCACGGGCCCCGGCCCGTATTGCTCAGATCCGTATTGCAACAAGGGTATAGCGATATTCATCACGATATGTGCGACCAGCGCCGGTCGAATGGACTGTACCCGCCAGGTGATATAACCCCAGACCAGGTTCAGCGTAATCATGCGCATCACCTGGCTGCCCTGATCGGGATCATAAAAATGCATCAGGAAGTTAATGACCGCAATCAGCAACAACATGGGCCAGACGGGTAACACTTTCTCCAGTGCCGTCTGCATCATGCCGCGAAATCCGACTTCCGCCAGTAATGCCGCGATGAAAGGAATCGCCAGTAAAAAAACCAGCTGAAAGCCCGCAGAAACAGTTTCATCGGGCCAGGCAGGTGCGGGAGTCACCAGGTTGTGAAACCAGGATTCAAGAACCCCCAGACAGATCACGGCATAAGTCGCCAGCAGGATAACGACATAAGCCCTGCCACCCGCCGGCCGGGCCAGGCGAATCGGCCAGCGGCGATTAACCCACCAGGTTGCCGTAACAATCAGCGCCAATGCCGGGATTGGAAACCAGGGAATGGTCGGTGATAACGCTGCATTCCAGGCCACGAGACCCTGGCTGACACCCATCAGCCCGGCAAAAAATACCAGCCCGCACATTACGGGGAAAATTATGACCTGAATTTTCTCAAGCATCTGCACCCACTCCCCGGTCACAAACAACGACTCTGACCCTGATCAGAAGCTGTCATCTACCGCGTGAAAAGTCTTGTTCATGCACGCCTGGTTTTCCAGGCATTGCAGGGTCAGGGCCGCCAGATCCAGACGCGTTGCGACCCCCAGAACCCGATCATCCTCGGTCAACCGCGCGGTGCCGGTGGCCGGGGTACCGTCCGGCCTGACCAGGCCATTACGAATAATCGTGTACGGGATGCCGCTGGCCTTCAGCAAGGCCTCGGCCTCCCCCTTCGCAATCATGACATCGCGCATTCGCTCGAAACCAACCTCCGGAAATTGCTGCATGTTCTCGCCGGCACCGACCGAACCATGCAGGATGAACTGCTGAACAGGACTCGCAGCTACGCCCGCCAGTATGTTCCGCATGGCGGCGATATAGAACGGATCACCACCCAGACCCCGGGCGGAAGCATCGATCACCAGGCTAAACGGTTGACCTCTGATCGCCTCGACCACGCTGTCGGCATCCATCAGATCGCCGACCAGGTAGGCCACCTCGAGGTCTGCCAGTCGACCACGGTCCGATGTTGGCCGCGCAAATACAGTGACCGGGTAGTCCGCCTCGACCAGCAACCGGACGATCGGTGCGCCCAGCCGGCCCGTACCGCCGAACACCAACACCTCGGCTGGGTCATTTGCCTTGGCGACCGTCGTGAAGGCCAGTAATGCCAACAGACACTGTAACGTGACTTCCATCGGGGGATAGTAGGATTAAATGGGGTCAGACACTAATTTTATGAAAGAATACCGCTCATATTGATGATGAGGTGAAACACATGGCGAACCGCAACATACCTGCCGATCATACCCACCCCTTCGAATTCACGCGCCGCAAACTGATGGCATCCGGCATGGCCATGGCCGCCACCTCAGTTGCAGGGGCCGGCACCGAAACGCAAGGCGCCATGAAGCGCTCAATGACCAAACCAGACACCGGTATCAACGCACCGCGACCTCCTTTCGATTCGCTGCGTGACTATGTCGAAGCACTGGATAAACACGGCCTGTTGCAGCGCTTTTCCGGTGTCGATCAGGACGGCTACGAGGCGACAGCCATCATGTACCAGCTGGTCGACTCATTTGGCGTACACGGTGCACCGGCCGTCTGGTTCGATGACATCACAGCTAACGGTCAGTCATTCAACAGCCCGGTAGTCGCCAACCTGCAAGGTCACTGGGACGCTGAAGCCATTTTGTGGGACCTGCCGCGCGACCCACATGACCCGACCACTGCTTTCAGAGCAGCAAAAAAAATGCATCTTGAGCAGCTGGAAAAACAGGCCGGGAGCTACGCGCTGATCGAACCACATGAAATTGCCAAACAAGAAGCGCCCTGTAAAACAATCAGAAAAACCGGCGACGCAGTCGATATCACCGCGTTCCCATTTTTTCGCGGCAATCCGGGTGACGGCGGACCCTACATCAACACCGCCTCGGTGTTCACCAAAGATCCTGACATGGGCGTCAACCTCGGCACTTACCGCTGCCAGGTCAAGGGGCCGCGCAAGATCATGGTTAATTTCGAAGCCGGACAAACCGGTATCAAGATGGTCAAGGCGGCACTGGAGCGTGGTGAAGTCAGCATACCGGTAGCGCTGGTCATCGGCCAGGATCCCATGACGTGGATGGTCAGCAGTTCACGCATTCCGAATCGCCTCGGCAATCGCAATCCGATTGACGAACTGGCCGTCGCCGGTGGGCTGCGCGGCAAGGCTATCGATGTGGTGCGTACCGAGAGCGGTGAATTTCTCGTGCCGGCACAGGCTGAAATAGTCATCGAGGGTACGGTCGACATCATTAACCTTGAGCCCGAAGGTCCGTACCATGAAATGTACGGCTACATGGGCATCCCCAAAGACAAAAACTACGTACTGACGGTCGACACCCTGACACACCGTAAAAACCCATGGGTCATGAACAGTTTTACCGGCGTGATCGCCGAGTACATAACAGCACCACAAACTGCATCAGTCCTGTACACGCTGCGCAAGTCGCATCCTGAAGTCGTCAACTACCATTCACCGCATGACTCGCAGGGACTTGTATATATAAGCATAAAAAAGAGCAAGCCCGGCCAGGCCATTGAAGTGGCCAAACCCACCGCCATGTTCAACCCACTGGCACGGGTCGTAATCGTCGTCGATGATGATATCGATATCATGGATTCGGCCGCCGTACGCTTCGCCGTCGGTTCACGCTGGCAACCGTCACTGGCGACCCGGATTTTTGAAAATCGTCGCGCGTTCGCGCTGGACCCGGCCGCCCCGGACCGCAAAACCACCAGTAAAGTTATTATCGATGCAACCCGTCAATGGCCCGAGGAAGGCGGACCGCCTTTCTACCAGGAACTCAACCGGACCGTCTTCGAAAGCGAAGCCCCCGAAGCACTGCAACGGGTTACGGCCAGGTGGCCGGAACAATTGTTGCGACCGAAGCGATTTTAAATTTTCCTGTTTCGGATGCCCGTTCCCAGCGGTAGAATCAGGCTATTGTCTGCCCGGGGATAATTATGGAAAAGCGACCGTATTTCGTCATCGGTGACCTGCTCGCCAATGCCTTCATCGCCACGGTGAGCGTAGCCCTGACCGCCTGGCTGCTGGGCGGTGCATGGGGGATGGTCCCCGGCATGCTGCTCGGGATGATCATTGCCCTGCCCCTGAGCCTCATCCCGGTAGCGCCGTTTTTTGGCGCCATGGAAATCCTGACCCCGTGTATGTTGAGCGGCATGCTCGGTGGCATGTGGGGCGGCATGTGGCCCCTGGCCGGAGTCACAATTTTTTATTGGGGCGTCGGCACGGGCTGTGCCGTCATCGTGGTTATCTACACTTTGAATGCGGTCATGAGCAGCCCGCAAACGATCAGGGACTAAACATGGATACCGCAACTCAAAGAAAATGGGACAAGGCTGCAGCCAACTTCGACCTGATGTCTTCATACGGCCCCGAGTGGCGCTGGAGGCCAGCTAAGTTAAAGATATTCTCACACATGAAACCCGATGCGAAGATCCTGTTCATGGCACTGGGCACCGGTCTCGACATCTGTTGTTTTCCTGCCGACCGTGACATCACGGCAATCGATATCAGCCCGAAGATGATCGCATTAGCCGGGAAACGCATCGCTGCCTACCAGGGTTCTATATCGGCACAGGTCATGGATGTGCATGATCTGGAGTTCCAACCGGATACATTCGACCAGGTCTTCACTTCCTGCTCCTTCTGTTCGGTACCGAGGCCCATTGAAGGGTTGCAGGCACTCCGTCGCGTCCTCAAACCAGGCGGCGAACTACATATGTTCGAACACACCGGCAGCCGGCTGTTTCCGTTCAGCATAATGATGAAACTCATGACCCCGCTGGCCAGCCGCTTTGGTCCGGAACTGGATCGCGATACCGTTGCCAACGTCAAAGCCGCTGGTTTTACAGTTACCGCCGTCAATCACATATTTATAGACATCGTAAAAACAATTCAGGCGATAAAATAATTACCCTAACCACGTACAGGAAAACCCGAGATGAAACTGAAGTTGGGCAGCAAAGAACTGGTTGCGCGGGCCGAGCGTGAAATAGAAACGTTAACGCCCGGAGAAGTCAATGAGCGTATCGGCAAAGAAGACGTGCTGCTGATCGATGTTCGCGATTACCGGGAGTTAAAAAAGGAAGGCAAAATTGCCGGCTCAATCAATGTGCCGCGTGGGCTGCTTGAATTCTGGATTGACCCGGACAGCCCTTATTACAAAGATTTCTTTGACCAGGCAGAGGAAATCATCTTTCACTGCGCCCTGGGCCTGAGATCTGCATTGGCCGCACAGACGGTCAGAAAAATGGGATTTGAAAATGTCAGTCATATGGGTGGCGGATTCAGCCAGTGGGTGGAAGACATCGGGCAGGTAGAATCCGTTGAGAAGTAAAGATATTCCGGGGACGCTCATGAATACAATCACTGTTTTTCTGTGGCGTTATGCACTGCTGATTAGCTTACTGGTCATTTCCACGGTTGCACAGGCGGACGGGCAACGCATCAGCGATGCAGGTCGGCGCGCTATCAGTCCTGAAATCGCTGTTGGTGGAGACGGTGCTATCACTGCCGACCAGCTACCTGCTGGCACGAGATGGCTCGGTTGCCGAACGCATACAGGGCATTCACTCGGCACAGGAATTTACTGAAAAAATCCTTGTACTGGCTAAATAATTTTTAGCCTTAATATACGATGAAGATATTCCTGCGCATCCTGGCGATCATCTATGCTTTCGCAGCAGTATTACACATAGGCAGCATCCTTGGATTCGGCCGCACACCTTTTCTGGAAGCGCCGCTTTCGTGGCAACTCAGCGATATTCTTTACGGCATCGTAGATACGATTGCTGCCATGGGTTTATGGCAACAAAAATCCTGGGGCCTATACGCATTTTTTATTGCGGCAATCTCCGAGATCCTGCTGTTCAGCCTGGTTCCCGACTGGTTTGTCATCGAACCATCACAACTGATTATGCTGCGTGGATTTATTCTTTATCACCTGGTCGCCCTTGCCACCTACTTCGGCTTGCGCCACTTCAGGATTGACTAGACCCGCATACGGCCCGGGTATCCACATCACTCATTCAGCCAGCGACTCACGTTATCGAGTAATGCTTTCATTTCCTCGCGGGTCTTCGGCAACTGCTCGGCGGGTATATCCATATGATTCAGAGGTGCTTCCTGCTGAAACTGCGCAAACACCGGTGCCACCACCTGCAACGGGAACCGTGGGATACGGCGGTTCTTCCTGAGCTCGGCGATCGGAATTTCCGCTTCGATAATGCCCTCGTTATTACTCGGGTCTTCAGCCAGAACCTGTCCTCGCGGCCCGACGATAAGAGACTTGCCGCCGAACGCGGCAGCTTCACTGTCGGCAGGAAAGATAATGTTCGACATGGCTGAGTAGAAATTGTTGTACAGGGCCGTTGCCTTGACATCGATGGGTGAAAAAAGTGTTGCCGTGCGGAACATGATCTCGACACCACGCATACTAAAAGCGGCAAAGACAAATGGATCGAGCTGCACAGTGCTGACGGCAATGTTACCGAATTCTGTTTGCAGCACCGGGAATTCGGCTTCAATTCCATAGCGGGCCCGATACTTGTCACGCACACTTTCAATCGTAGTAGTCGGAATCTCGATACCCGGAGAGAGGCGTTTGATGTTCCGGGTCTTCCAGAACTTCTGTTCGATCTTGCCGTCTCTGCCGATGACAGTGTTAATGCTGAGTATATGCCCTGGCCAGTCTGCATCCTGAGCGTAGCTGCCGAAAATTATGTAGGTATCACACTCCCTGGCAACCTCCCCTAACCGCTCCGTCTCCGGTCCGGGTATCTGCAACGTAAATTTAAGCTTCTCCTCCCGTGTACCGGTTGAATATCCGGTTAAGGGAAACTCGTTATAGAGGAGAAAATCCGGTTTGCCCCCTTCGCTGCAGGCCTGCTTCGCGAGCCTGATCATGTGCTCAAGATTCTCCCTGAGCCCCGCTTCGACTGTTGCAGATTCCTGCAAATTGGTCACGCCATTCTGAATAACCTTGACGACAATCGTATCTTTCTCGAGAGGCCGGGTGGGATAGGAACCGTCAGCCCGCACCAGTTGCGGAACCGGTTCCATATCCTGACTATTGGCCTGGACCGCACTTCGGTTCTCGGCCGGACCACAGCCGGTCAGCAATACGCCACAGAGCAGCAAAGGGTACAGATAACAAATGAGGCTTTTCATTGGTATTTCTCCAAACCAAAGAGTGGACAAAGCGCTAAACCTGATACGATCAAATGGCCCGTTTACCCCTTGCTTGTCTGCCAATTCCAGTCATATAGGCGTATATACGGGTAGAACTTGGCGTGTTGACCTTGCTACGCTAAGGTGTTCCCAGACAGATAAAGAATAAGCCATTCGCAGGAGAGATGTCATGTATATCAATTTTTGGTACCCCATTGTAAAAAGTGAAGACCTCGGTATAGATACCCCCGAGAGGGCCAAGGTTCTGGGCGTTAACCTCGTCGCCTTTCGCGATGCGGATGGCAAAGCCCGTGTTTTGAGCGACACCTGCGTCCACCGCGGTGCTTCACTGGGCGGTGCATGGTCCATGGGCAGCGCACCACGAATAATCGACGGCTGTGTCGTTTGCCCCTATCACGGTTGGGAATTTAACGGTGACGGAGAGTGCGCCAACATTCCGTCGATCGGATACGGAACCAAAACACCCCCGCGCGCTAAAGTCGATTCATACCCGGTAGAAGAAAAATACGGCATCGTATTTGCATTCCTCGGCGATTTATCCGAGGAAGAACGCCCACCATTACTGAATGTTGAAGAATATGGCCAGGAAGGCTGGCACGCGAATGAAATACTGGTTCTTGAAGTTGACTATAACTACGAGCGATCAATGGAAAATGGCCTGGATCCGGCTCACAATGAGTTCGTCCATCCAACCCACGGCCATGCCGGCAAGTATCGCGACACCTACCGGGTCCGCGAGTATGACACTGAAGACCACCGTCAGGGCTGGGGTTTCTGGTTCAATGTCACCATGGATACTCCGCCGTTGCCGCAGTCCGATCACGAAACTGCCAAGGGCGGAACACCGTGGGGCAAAGAAAAAACCGAACGGTCATTGATTCGCCCGGGCGGTGGAACTTATGGCCCTAATGCCATGGCAACCTACATCACCCTGACACCGGAAAAAATGTTTCGGCAATACTTTTTTGAGCAACCCGTAACTGAAAACAAAACACGGATTTTCTTTCTCAACATGCGTAACTTCATGCTGGACCCGGAAAAAGATGCGGCCATCCATGCACGTAACAAGATTATCGCCAAACAGGATATTGATATTCTTCTTGAAGTCACGCCACGTCTAACGCCGATGACAAATACCAGGGAAGTGATGATGCCCGCCGACAAAGCCATCCTGGCCTATCGTCAGTGGCTGCAGAAATTTGATAACAATGGCTGGCGCATCGATACCGATGCTTTCAATGAAAAGAACGGTATAGATTCAGCCTACACAATCCCCTCGCCGGGGAGAAAAACTTCCGGTAACTGGGTACTGGATACAATACCCCTGATCGAAGGCAAAATTGATCGCGATCAGGAAGCCACCGCATAACCCGGCAACTGTGGCAGTGGTGCCTGACAACTGAAAAGTCAGGCACCACTGCACACCTTTAATTGCAACCATTTACGCGTCAGTGTATTTCCAGTGGCCTTTAGCCACGATTGACAGGAGTACACTGGGCGGCATTTTTGTCAGGTAACCCCTCTGAAACCTTAACGCCCTTTCTGTAGCGTATTGGCGGGACTCAAGATGGGAATATCCGCCCACAAAAAGACTCGGAAGCCCCTGACCGACCGCTTCCCCGTCAGTCTCACAAACTGTGACCCAGCATAACCCCCCATAAGCCCGGAACCCCTATATTTAGTGGTTATACAAGGCGCCAGAGATTATCAGGGTCAACTATGACCATCGAAGTAGCAACCTTTTTACCTTCACCCGTTGCCGAACAGCGCCGCGTCGGGTTTCGCGGACTAAGGTTTTCTGAACCGCTGGAAGATGATTTCAGGAAGTATTACTCGCAGAGTAGTGCCCGTCGCGCCCGCGTGATGCCCAGTTTTACGATCATGATGACGCTGGTCATGATACTTCTGCGCTTGTCAAATAATAATCCCAACATACTTGCGCTGATATTTAACTGTTTCATTCTCTTGCCACTGGTTATCAGCACACTGTACGTTTCAACACTACCGAATCGCTATAAATTATTCCAGATACTGCTTGCACTGACCGGACTCCTCTCCGGTTTCGTAATTGTTTCCCTGGTATTTAATCCCACCTTACCGAACATGCCGTCTTTTATGTCTATTGAAGTCGCATGGATCTTTTCAATATGGTTGATTCTCGGACTGCGATTCAGGGTCGCAGCACTTACCGCGCTGACAGTAACGGCAGCTCACATTGCTGGTTTCGGCTTTATCGATCCAAGCGCACAGCGTGCCGGATATGAAGTCGTAATGCTGATAATGGTCAACGGCATTGGCGCCATGGCCTGTTATCACCTGGAATATGCAATGCGCCAGTTATTTCTTGAATCCGCCGAGGTAAACGAGCTTGCAACTGAACTGACCAAACTCGCTCAGCTGGATGGACTGACCGGACTCCACAACCGACGCAGTTATGATCAGCAGATCATGCTTATCTGGCACCAATCACGACGCGAAAAAGTACTGCTAGCCCTTGCGCTCATCGATATTGACCACTTCAAGCCTTACAACGATCACTATGGCCATCAGAAGGGTGACGATGCTCTTATTTCAGTGGCCAGGGTCATTGCCTCAAGTGAACGCCGACCGCTCGACTTCGCAGCTCGTTATGGTGGCGAAGAATTCATCCTGGCACTATATGGTCAGGATGGCGCGATGGGACACAAAATCGCCGAATCGTTACGCAAATCAATCCAGGAATTAAAGATCCCGCATGGCAGCTCTCCAACCGGCCAATATCTCACTGTCAGCATCGGGGTCGCAGCCATACAGCCCGACACCGATCGTAGCATCGCCGGCGCCTTACAAATGGCTGACGAAGCCCTCTACCAGACCAAGGATGAAGGCCGTAACCGGGTCATCACCCGGGAATCACATACGGCACAATTAAGCACCGGCAAATTCCGCGCAGACGGAACCGACCCCGCCTGACCAACCAAAATCATTGGTGTCAGACACCAAAAAGGCCCATCACTCCGTACGCAATGCATCAACCGGATCCAGATTCGCAGCTTTCCGCGCCGGTAATACGCCCGCCAACAGGCCAATCAGGATCGCCACGGTTTCCGCAGCTATCGCAAAGGGAATCGAATAACTCAACGGTAATGCCGGCACCAGAATCTTGGTAGTCTCAACAATCAGACCGCCAAAAATCACCCCGCCGACACCACCAAGAGCGGCCAGCATAATCGACTCACCGAGAAAAATATCCCGCACATCCCTTCGCACTGCACCGAGTGAACGCAGCAAGCCAATCTCTGAAGTTCGCTCGCGTACGGCAATCGTCATAATCGTAAAAATACCGACGCCGCCAACCAGCAATGAAATTCCGCCGAGCCCGGCTACCGCTATCGTCACAATATTAAGCACCGAACCGAGCACATCCAGCATCTGTTGTTGAGTTGTAATCGTAAAATCTTCCCCACCATGCCGGGTGATCATCATGCGCCGAATTCCAGCCACAACTTCTTCTGCAGAAGCGGACTCTTCATACAGCACGCTGATATCAACCAGACCATCCTTATTAAACAACTCAAAAGCACGTAACACGGGTATGTAAACCGCATCATCCATATCGAAGCCGAGCACCGTGCCTTTCGACTCCATAACCCCGATGACACGAAAACGGCTGCCACCCACGCGTATCCGCTCGCCAAGTGGATTCGCAGTACCAAATAATTCATCGCGGACCTTGCTGCCCAGAACGACGAACGGGCGCGGTGCAGACTCCTCATCTGCCGGCAGGAACTCGCCCAAAGCCACAGCGAACAACCAGACCCTGGGCATGTATGGACCCGTACCGGAAACCATCGTACGCCGTGAGCGACCGTTGCCCTCCACTTCAGCGTTACCCTGCACGGTGCCTACAGAATGAGTCACAAACGGCACGCGACTCAACGCCTCTGCATCACCCAGACTAAGCGGCCGGGTTGAATTGAATGAGGCAGCCATTGATCCACCAAAGGTCGAAGCCTTACCGGGACTGACCGAAATAATATTGGTACCGAACTGGGTGAACTCGCGCAGCAGATATTGCTGCAGACCCTCACCGATCGAAGTCAGCAACACGACCGCCGTAACACCGATGCCAATTCCCAGCGCAGTCAGCCCGCTACGCAGGCGATGCGCACGAGCTGAAGACAGGGTGAAACGAATCAGGTCAGCGGAGATCATGACTGGCGCCCCGCCAAAGCCATAATCGGGTCAAGCGCTGCAGCCTTGCGTGCCGGCCAGATGCCGAAGAAGATGCCACAAATCAGCGCCACCATGAACGCACCGACAGCGGCCCAGACCGGCGGCATAAAAATATATTCCGGGTACAGTACGCTTACACCGATGATGACCAGGTAACCAAAACAGAGGCCGGTAATACCGCCTAACACAGCCAGGAAGGCAGCCTCGGTCAGAAACAAGGCAACAATTTGCCGGTGCGTGGCACCGAGTGCCTTTAGCAGGCCGACTTCCCGTGTGCGCTGACTGACGGCTACGAGCATGACATTCATGATCAGTACCCCCGCAACAATCAGGCTGATCGCAGCGATGCCCGCCAGTGCCCGGGTCAGGGTGTCGAAAATCCCGTCAAATGTCCGCAGAACGGCGTCCTGCGTGATCACCGTAATGTCTTCTTCGCCGTAATGGCGTGCCTTGATGGTCCGAATGATATCCAGCCTGACCCGATCCATCGACTCACGGTCGATAGCCTGAACAATAATCCGGAACAGGCCAGACACATCAAATAACATCTGGGCATAACTCACTGGTACGATGACGACCTCGTCGACATCAATCATGATGGAGGTACCCTGATCTGCCAGTACGCCGGTTACCCGGCAGCGGCGCGTACCGATGCGCAGCCACTTGCCGATCGGCGGTTCATCACCGAACAACTCGGTCCGAATCACATCACCAATAACACAGACCGGTGAAGCGCGATCCAGATCAACGTTAGGCAGGAACTCGCCCAGTGCCATGGTCCATTGCCGGATCGCCGCGAAATCGACTGTAGATCCGAGTATCGTCGTTTCACGTTCCCGGTTGCCCTGCGATACGACCGACGAACCGACGATGACCGGAGCAATGTAGCGGATCGCCGAGCTGCGCAGCAGCGCACGAGCATCATCGAGCGTGAGATCACGCTCGGTAGTACCCACCATGGCACCCGGTGCGGTGCCTGCTGTTTCGGTCCTGCCTGGCATGACGATAACGATATTGGTGCCAAGTGTCTGGAATGCTTGCCCCACATAACCGCGCGCCGACTCCCCGAGCGCCGTCAGCATTAACACCGCACCGACACCGATTGATGTCGCCAACAACATCATGCTGGTGCGTAGTGGGTAGCGAATCACGGCACCGAACGCAATCCGGTTGCAGTCAAAAAATCTCATGGCCGGAACTCACTCACTGTATGTCGGTCTTAATACGACCATCCTCCATCCGCACCATCCGTTGCGCGCGGTTACCGATCGCCGGATCATGGGTCACAACAATTAGCGTCAGACCCTGATTATTTAACTCCTCCATGAGGTCAACAATTTCCTTACCGGATTGACTATCAAGATTGCCGGTCGGCTCGTCAGCGAGCAAAATCATCGGCTGCATGACAATAGCCCGGGCAATCGCGACCCGCTGCCGCTCACCGCCGGATAATTGATCAGGCCGGTGGTCAGCCCGTTTTGTCAGGCCCACACGCTCCAGCGCAGCAGCGACTTTGTCACGGCGGTCCGCCGGTAAAACCCCCGCCAGCACCATCGGCAGTTCGATATTCTCCATCGCGTTCATGCGTGGCACGAGGTGGAATGACTGAAATACAAAA
This sequence comes from Chromatiales bacterium, assembly GCA_002688175.1. GTDB lineage: Bacteria > Pseudomonadota > Gammaproteobacteria > Steroidobacterales > SMWD01. The sequence goes on along the minus strand of NZCC01000023.1, from coordinate 65,092 downwards.
CCGATTTTCTTCTGACGAATACTCGCCAGTTCATCATCATTCATGCTCGCTGTGCTGATGTCATCTAGCCAGTAATTGCCCGCAGAAGGAGAATCCAGCAGGCCCAGTATATTCAGTAAGGTAGATTTGCCGGAACCGGATGGACCCATGATGGATACATACTCGCTCTGCCTGATCAACAGATCGATATGATCGAGCGCATGAACAACCTGGTCGCCAACCTGAAAGTCCCGACAAAGACCCTCGAGTTTAATCATGGCAGCAAAGGTGCCTTTTACTACTCAACCACCGCGGTTGCGCCCTCGACGACGCCTTCGCGATCTACTGTCAGCACAACGAGTTCACCTTCATCAAGTCCGGACAAGACTTCTACGAATTCCCAGCTCGATATACCGGTTTCTATTTCGCGCTCGGCAAGCAGCGTCCCGTCCAGCACGAATACTCGCGTACCATCGAGAATGACCTGGGTCGGCACTCGCAGCACGTTCTCGCGAGTCGCCAGTATGATTTCAACATCGGCGCTGTAACCCGGCAGCAGGACCTGCCCGTCGGTATTGACCCCATTAAGATTGCTGATCTCCGCTTCGACCTCGACCGTCCGCGCCTGTTTCTCTCTGTCAAGCACGTAGGGGGCAACCCGGCGTACAAAACCAGGGAATTTTCGGCCCGGGAACGCATCCATCGAAATCGATGCCTGCTGCCCGGCCTGCACAGCCGGTGCATCGACTTCGTCGATCGGCGCACTTATATATAAGCAACTGGCATCGATCAGGTCGACGGTCGGTGGGGTCGGAATGCCGACCGGAGATGGCGTCACGAACTCACCGAGTTCACCGTTTATCTCGGCAATAACGCCATCGAACGGGGCACGTAGCAAGGTACGCTCAAGCCGTGCGGTTGCAACGTCGACTTGCGCCTCACTAACCTTGATTGCATCCCGGGCGGCTGCGCAGCCGGCCTGCCGTGCCCGGGATTCGCCGACGGCACGGTCAGTTTCTTCTTCTGCGGCCAGACCCCTGGCAAGCAGGCTGGTCAGACGTTTCGCCTCATCTATCGCGACATTTGCGCGCACACAAACTTCATCCATACGGCCACGACTGGCCACTACATCGCGTCGTGCCAACTCCAGTTCGGCACGCAGATCTTCATTCCACAGTTCCAGCATGATCTGCCCGGTCTTGACCGCATCCCCTTTGCGTACCGGTAACTCGGCAATCTGACCACCGAGTGACGGCGACATACCCGCCCGCCGACAGGCATCAACGGTACCGGCACGCGTATTGGACACTATGGACATCACCTCGCCACGTTCGACTGCAATGACACCGATACGCACCGGTTGAGAACGCCCGGCCAGCTGCCAGGCAACCGCTATCGCAACGATGACAACCGCTAACAGCAGTAGAATCCGGACCCGCTTGGTATTCACTTTAGAGTTCTCCAGCCGATGCAATACCGTACTACAGCATTATATCGACACAGGCCAACGGCTGCCTGACAATCAGGCCTCTGTTTTCTAGCGAAGATATTCCCGGCAACGCGGATCACCATCCGGCACATCCGGATCAGTTCCGGCACCACGAGGGTAGCGCTCACGGTCGCAAAGCGCGGCCAGTAAATCCAGCAATGTTGCGGTCTGCTTAGCGGCAGTAAGATTCAAAGACAATTCCGCGCCCATCTCCGAACCGGGCTCACCGGACAGCGAAATCATCGCAATGGCATAACCATAGTGTCGCGCATGCTGACCGAGGCTCTGCTCACCGTTATCAAAAATAATTTTTGTCGCATCGTCACCATGGCATTCGGCACACTGCGCAGCATAGAACTGGCGGCCCCGCGCGGCATCACCACCCGGCGCGAGAATAAATCCTTTTGGTGCTTCGGTTGACAGGGCATACAGATCATCGGGATGCGGTAACTGCCCGTCACGCACGGCCAGCATGAAATCGACCAGTGCCTCAATCTCACCCGGGAGCAGAACATCGCCGTATACCGGGATTCCAAGCTCCTGATCACCATTCGTCACAGCGGCAATCCAGAACCCGCGCGTTGCGCCGCCATGCTGCGGACTCAACGGGCCGGTCTGCAGTACCCACGGCTTGGCCTGGTGGTCACGCCCGTAGATACCCGCATCGCCACGCATATCCCAACCGAACAGGTTCTTGAGCCGATAGTCGTGACCGGTGTTCTCGACCGGTTCTCCATCGGCGCCGTTCAGTGTGCCATTGCCATGCGGCCCACCGTGTCCATCAATCCGGAGCGTATCCGGATCATCCGGAACAAAGTTCTCCTCGATCTCGTCATACCACATGTCGAACAACCGCCCACCTAATGCCTGGCGCTCAAATTCGACGACCGGTTCAGCAGCGAAGAAAAAATCCTGGATCGGTGAGCATGCCGTCAACCCGCTGATGAACAAAACCAGGCACAGGTACCACACATACCTCATCAATATCTCCTGTCGTCAGGGCCATGGCGATCAACCTGCATACTTTAATACCGGACTACTGGCGGATATCCGTAAGCTTCTATGACCGACATCGGCACCCCACTGGCCGTCGCAAACTGGATACCGATGTCATCAACGGTTAACCATTCGAGCAGACGTTGCCGGTGTTGATTCATGGCCACATGGTCTTCATCTGTCGGCACATCGTCATTTGTCAGTGTCAATATGTCACGGTAGGCCGATAGCCCGGCATGCAACAGCTCGTCCGGAAATGAATCGGAATCAGTCGCTGTAAAAAAGTCCATGACGCCACATTCCGAGACAAGCCCGGCAAGTATTCGCCCAGGCTCTGCCTTGTAACGTTCACTGAAATCTTGATCATGCCGTTCGTAAACGGGCTTCAATGCGGTCGTAAGGATTTCTGTCGCCGCAGAGTTCAGCTTGTTATTCTGAAAAAAAATATCAATACAGAAGACCACTGACTTTCCTGCGGCCTCAGTCTGATTCAGGTTCATTAAAAAAATTAATCCCGGTACCCGCGGATTTACCGGGTAGGCCAGGGTTTCGAACAGCTTGATACTGCCCGGACTGTTATAGATCTTACCGTCAACGATATGCAACATCGCGTAACCGGCCTTATCTAGAACCGCACCGCGTGAAGTCTGCGACCGACACCACCAATTATCGGCCTGTGTCTCGCATGGTGTTTCGGCCGCTGCGCCACCATTTATATCAGCATAAAAATCAGTAAACAGGTCGGGATAGCTGTTACGTGGGTACAGAAACTCAGTCTTATTCAAGATGACCCTGCTGTAACGTGCGCGCTAACACCCTCAATCCACGGCAGGTCTGTCGCACCGAAATCCAGCCCGGACTGGCTCAGCAGAGTCGAAAGCTGGCCACGATGATGGGTCTGATGGTTGAAGAAGTGGGTAATGGTGAGCCATAGTGGAAACTGCAGCCCATCGCTGAAGGGCACTTGTAACGACTCTTTCGTCAACAACTCTACCCAGGCCTTGATATCAGCATCGGTCTGCTCACGTCCGCTGCGCAGTTCAGCAAAGTTGTCATACAGCTCTTCGTAAAGCGAGCCAAACGAAATTGGTTTGCCAAGAAAACCACTGAGCCATAGCCGATCGGTCAATAGCATGTGATTGAGTGTGCCAAATATTGACTTAAAATAAGCGCCCCGGTCTTGCTTGAGCTCCTCTTCTCCAAGCTGTGCACAGACGGTGTAAAACTGCAGGTTCATTTGCCGGTGGTACGCCGCCAACGCCTGAAATTGTTCGAGCATCATCGTTGTCGTTTCCTAGGTTGTTGCATCCAGATATCACCCGGTCAGTCGCGCTGAGATAATGACCCCAGCAAAATCTGGTGGAGCGATTCTATCACCCCGGTGACGCTGAGTAATGGCCTGTAGCCAGCATAGGTATGCGATTAAAAAATAGCTGGTATCCGGCACTGATTTTTTGTCACCATGGCCTGATGCGACCTCCTGCAGCAAAACCACACCGCTGGATTGCCCATGTCGATCTCGATGCCTTCTTTGCCAGTTGCGAGCAGCGTGATCATCCCGAGTACCGGGGACGTCCGGTCATCGTCGGTGCGATGCCGGGGAATCGCGGGGTAGTAGCCGCGTGCTCCTATGAGGCACGGGAATACGGCATCCACTCGGCGATGCCGATTGACCAGGTGGCCCGGTGCTGTCCGGATGCCGTTTACCTGCGACCGGACATGAAAAAATACCAACGGGCCTCGCGCGAGGTATTCTCGATCCTTGCTGATTTCACACCGGTGGTGGAGAAAGCATCGATTGACGAGGCCTATCTTGACCTCAGCGGCCTGGAGAAAATTTCCGGGCCACCGGACACCATCGGACGCGAGATCCGACAACGTATCCAGGCCGCAACCGGGCTGACGGTATCGGTGGGTATCGGGCCTAACCGACTGATTGCCAAACTCGGCTCCGAAGCCGGCAAGCCCGATGGCCTGACGGTGATCCCGCCCGCGGATGTACTGACATTCCTGGCCCCGATGCCGGTAGCCAACCTGCGCGGACTCGGCCGCCAGACACAGAAACGCTTCGACCAACTTAATATCCACACCGTAGCCGAGTTGCGGGCCACACCGATGGCAATACTCAAAGAACACCTCGGTCAGAGTGCGGCGGAAAGCTTCCACCGCCAGGCCCACGGTCAGGCGTCAGACAATATTGTCACGGATCGCCAGCGCAAAAGTATTTCCAAAGAAACCACCTTCGGCACCGACGTTCATGACCATGATCGCCTGCATGATGTACTGCGGGAACTAGCTACTGAAGTCGCCCGTACAGCTCGGCGGGAAACACTCACGGGCACGGTCGTGACACTCAAAATCCGCTACCACGGTTTCGATACCTACACCCGGCAAAAAACCCTGCCTGCGCCGACCGATGACGAGCGAATCTTACTGACAACGGCATGGTCACTCTTAAACAACAGCAATCTGCCGGACCGGCCGGTACGACTCATTGGCGTTGGAATGAGCGGCTGGGCAGTACCAGATGCTGCGCAGGCAGATCTGTTCGAGCCGCCTGAACAACAGGCACACGATAAAAAAATTCTCGATGCCATCGACACCGTGAATGCAAAATTCGGCAAACCCTTGCTGGGCATAGGGTTATCCAGACCCCAAAAGTGAACAGCGGGAAAGACACCTGTCCATGGGTGTGTTTTTCTCAGCTATAATTTCTGCACTAAACGTATCCAACCAGAGAATTAATAATGCATAAAATTTGTCTCAGATCACTCGTCCTGCTGCTAGTCGTATTTTCATCAACTGCCTGGGCAGACCTTGATCCCGCCAGCCCAACCGTCTTTATCACCGGGGCCAATCGCGGCATCGGCCTTGAATTCGTCAAACAGTATGCTGCTCTTGGCTGGAATGTCATTGCGACCGCTCGCAAACCGGAAAAAGCCGACCAATTACAGGCCCTGACTGCCGCCCATGAAAAGGTAGTTATCGAGCAGCTCGATGTCACCGACTTTGCCCGTATCGATGAACTGGCGGCAAAATATACTGAGCAAACCATTGATGTGTTACTCAGCAATGCGGGCCTTACCCCGAAGTACAAGTCCGCCTTCAAACGTGTGTCTGGTGTTGACTGGGATATAGCGCGCAAGAGCATGGAAGTGAATGCCATCGCCCCACTAAAACTTGCCCAGGCATTCATGGCTGCAGTCGTTGCTTCCGGGCAAAAGAAAATCATCATAATCTCCAGCAAGAGCGGTTCATTTGAGCTCGGCCCGAAAATGCCGATGATGTACAGCTACCGCGCCAGCAAGGCCGCCCTGAATATGTACATGCATACACTCTCGTTTGAAACGCCTAAAAAAGGCGTCATCCTGACACTGCTGTCACCCGGACAGGTTAATACGATGGAAGATATAGAACGCTTCAAGGGTATAAAAATTCCGAACACGATCGAAACAGATGAAAGCGTAGTAAAAATGCTGAAGGTTATCGATGGCCTCACGCTGGAAGATAACGGCAAGTTTCTAAACTATGAAGACGGCACTATCTTGCCCTGGTAACCGCCTTATTTAACGAAAATTAGAGGAACCACTGACTGAACCAGTTGTCACAAAAAAATTATTATAAGTAAAAGTATTCTACGCGTATTTGGAGGACTGACATGCGCAAAATACCGATAATACTTTTAGTATTACTTGTTGGCGTATTATTGCTTTTCGCCTTCAACCACTATGACGTGCAATCAGCCGGCGATGCTGTCGCAGTTGATCCATACTCACCTGTTCTGCGTACACCGGATGCCCGGTTTGTATCCCTGAATGACTTTACGTACGAGCCACGCTATGTCGAGATCAGAGACTCTGACCTTGGCGCCTTGCGTGTTCACTATCTTGATGAAGGCCCTGCCGACGGACAGGTTATTTTACTGCTGCATGGACAGGCTACCTGGAGTTATTCCTACAGAAAAATGATCCCGCTGCTGACCGCAGCCGGGTACCGGGTCGTCGTTCCGGACCTGATTGGTTTCGGCCGCTCCGACAAACCCGCCGACTGGAATGCACACACCTACCAAAACCAAATCGATTGGCTGACCGCAACACTTGAGGCACTGAACATCAGGAACAGCACCGGCTTTCTGTTCGACTGGGGCGGTTACTTTGGCCTGCCAGTGGCGGTTGAGCATCCCGACATCTTCTCACAACTCATACTGGTCACCACGATCGTGCCCCGCGCCAACAGTATCCTGAGTGCAGTCTGGGTAGCCGGATGGCGACGCTACACCCTGAAGCAGGATGTATTTCCAATCAGCAGCATGGTCTCGGACATGACCTTCAAAGACCTTGATGCCGATACCCTCAAAGGCCTTGATGCCCCATATCCCACTGAGTCTTATAAGGGCGGTCCGCGCCGCCTGCCAATGCTGATCCCGGCAACGATGCTGAATCCCGCAGATGCCCTGAACCGAGAAGTGTGGGAAAAACTCGGCAACTGGACCAAACCAACGCTGACGCTGGTCAGCCAGACGATAGCCGAAAACAGCTTAGATCCAAAAGAATTTCACGACCAGATTCCCGGCACGCTGGGCCAGCCACATGAGACCTATCCGGACACAGGCTTCTTCCTGATCGAAGACAACCCTGAAGTACTCGCCAAAAAGACGATCGAGTTTATTGAAAGGTAAAAAGTTACCTGTCTACTTTCGCAGTGCCGGCGTTAATACCTCTGCACCCGGTAAATGTTCGAAACCAGGCTCAACGACTGTATCCAATCGACGCATTTGCCATTGGTCGAGCCATTCCACAACCGCGTTAATCGATTCGATATCTTTCCTGACCCGGTAGCCGGGCATTTCTAAAATACCAATGCCCTGAGCAGCAGCCTGCACATAGTTCTGGCTGTCCCGTAGCACGGAGACCATGGGAATCCTGAGGCTGGTCAGGAACCGCGTCAGCATTTGCCAGCTCCTGGTATTTTGCCGGACACGATTCGCAACGATTGCAATTCTCCGGTTACGCCTGTCCAGCCCCACATCCAATAACAGTTCAGCAATAAAACGCGATGCTGAAAAAATATCGATTTCAGAAGGTAGAACAGGAATCAGGATACTGTCTGCATCATGAACATGATGGTACAGGTCGTTAACCGCTATATTGGCCGGCAAGTCAACGATCACCGCACTCGTGTCAGACTGCACTTGCAGTTCAGCACTACCCTGCAGTCCTTGCTCATAGGCCGCAATACCATGGATAGCCGGACGATTGGTGGTACGTTTGTCCAGCCAACGCATCGAAAATCCATGCGGGTCGTAGTCAATGAGTGTGGGAGGAGGGCCTCTAAGGGCGTAGTAGCTCGCTACGTTGGTTGCCAGCGTTGTTTTGCCACAACCACCCTTGGTATTCAGAACGATGACCTTATGAAGATGCTCAAGACTCGGTGTGCGGAACATGGTCACCTGAACCTCCGTTACTGCGCAAGCAACAACCAATGCACGTTGCCACCTCCGCTGAAACTGCCCAGTCAGGTGATGGCAAGCCCCACGCAATCCCTATTTTCTGTGTATAGCATACGATTTGCTTAGCCGTCAAGTACGGCAAATAACTCATTAAATCTATGCCTTAGGCAAGCTCAACAACTATTCGAACATCTTCACTAAAAGTCTTAAAGACTTACAGCGTTTACTTCACCTCCTCTAACGGCACAAGTTTGGGAACATGAGCAGCACAATTGGGTACCACCTGTTCGATCTCAACCAGGATGACTCGGGGATGATCCGGAAACAATTCCATGACCTCACCATCATCATGCACCGAGGCCCGACCATTGACCCGCAACCTCGCACCATCAGAAAAATCAATAAACAACATTCCAACCTGCGGATTTTTCAAAATATTGCCCACACTCATGAAAGCTCCATTGCCGTTAAAGTCCGGAAAGGCAAGTTGTTTGCTGTTGATGATCTGAATAAGGCCGGGGCCACCTCCCTTGAATGAGCAATCGCAGGCGCCATGGTCATCGCTGGTGGCTAAAAAAAAGAAAGGTGCTTGATGAACACGTTCCTGAAATTCTTCAGGAATATGATCCAGCAACAACCGGGTGCGCCGCACCTGGTCCCATAAATGTATCGTTTGCCACCTTTGCTGGGCGGCCATTTCTCCCGCATGAAAATCCTTGTCATCTGGCATAAACAGGTCCTCAACTAAACTGCTCTGTGAAGAAATAGTAACGCCTATTAACAGGTTGAAATAAAGCCTTTTCTCTTTACAGGGAATGCCGTATACTTTTGCCGACACAGCGTCGATAAGTGAATTTCTTACCAATATACGAGGAGAATCCTGTGCTTTACCCCATTCAGATCCTGCTGACTGCCCTGCTGCTGAGCCTCGCAGCAAGTGTCCCGACACTGGCCGCCGAGAACGATATACACCCGGCCGCACAGACCGTCCTCAACTTCAACACCGCCCTGAGCTCTCGCGACATGGATACCGCACTGGCACTGCTGGCCGAAGGCGCTGTACAATATAACCTGCACCCGGCCCACCCCGGCATGTCCGAGAGATTTCCCTCTGACTGAAAACATGGCAAACATGTGGACAACAGTGTCGGCGGTGTTGTTCTCGACTACCAAAAGCTATGTACGCCACATCGACATTCGGGATGTGCAGATCGACGGAGAACTGGGAGTCGTCTGGACCCAGACAAAAACTGAGACCCATCGCATTAAAAACGACTCACAGACATCACATGATTTTTCTGAGATGTATTTTCTGATCAACAAGGATAACAGCGGTTGGCGCATCGCCGGAACGGCAACGAACCGACCCGTCGACGATGTTCCGATTGATTAACAACTAACCGATAGCAGCTTAAAACATCATGCTTCTTACCAGCCAACCTTGCTTGCAAAGACAAGGCCTGTTTACTCTTGCGCTGCTACTGACTACAACGATCAGTACCGCCGAGATCGACCACAGTCAGCACGAAACATCTGGCATGGATGATCACTCGGGTCATACCGGCGCTGCAGCCAACATCCATCATCAGCATGAAAAAGGCGACTGGATGTTCGAGTACCGCTACATGCGGATGGACATGGCCGGTCTCCAGAACGGCACCAACAGTATTCCCAGCAAAGACATTTCCGGTGCACTACCGGGGATGCCGCCGATGAAAGATCCCGGCAAGGATTACATGATGGCGCCAACCGAGATGACCATGGACATGCATATGCTGATGGTCATGTACGGAATTAGCGACCGGGTATCGGTGATGCTCATGGGAACCTATCAGGAAAATTCCATGGACATGATCATGCACATGCCGATGATGGACATGACAGGCTCCATGAAAACAGACGGTCTGGGCGATGCCCTGATCAGCATGATGGACACGGTTAATGAGAACTGGACCGCCAGCCTGGGTCTGAGCATACCTGTCGGCAGCATCGATGAACGGGTGACTGTCACCATGCACGGCAGTAACCCGATGTCGGGGATGACGACCGCAAACACTAATTACATCAAGGCCGGCTACTCCATGCAGCCGGGATCCGGAACCTGGGACCTGATCCCCTCACTGACCTATGCGCATAGTACGGACCGATTCGGCTGGGGTTTCCAGGCCAACTATCGCTGGCGCCTGGGAGTCAATGACAACAGCTATACACTGGGCAACGTACTGGAGGCCATCGGCTGGGGAAAAGTTGTCTTCACCCCGGCTTTGCTGGGTACGGCCAAACTGACGGTCACCGATCTGGATCGGATCGACGGTCAGGACCCGGAGCTGAACCCGGCCAGATCACCCATGACGGATCCGGATGCCACTGGTGGTACGCGCGCTGACCTGGGCTTCAGTTTGAACGGATTTATGGGCGAACACCATGTTCTGGGTGTCGAACTCAGCATCCCGGTTCATCAGGATCTCAATGGCCCTCAGATGGAAACCGATTGGATTCTGGGCTTAAGCTATCAACTCTTGTTATAGACCAACAGACGTAAACGGCCAACAGGCGTTGTGAAATCACTTGCGGTGATCACATAAATCTAGCCACATTTTTCAGGATAAATTCTCTTTAACTGCGGCCCTGATCCAATCTGAAAAACGCGAATTCTGCATCAGCCCTGTATCGTTAAATTTCACACCCGTGCCGCTCACATCATTCTTGAGCCGCCCCATAATGCCGCTTTGAGTCAGCGCATTGGTTACAACGATAACGCTCATTCCCTGGTCCTGCGCAACCTTAATCCAATCTCTGACCTTCGCCACATTGACTGCTCTTTGCTCTGGCGGTAAATCATCCTGAACATTCCAGCGCTTAACTTCCCTGAAGCCGCCTCCTTTTTTAATCGCCCTGGCATGCTTTGCCATTACCTCCAGATCCATTTCATTTCATTTTCTTTTGCCGTCATCGCACCGTGACCCATGATAATAACCATCTCGTTGGCAGGATCAGTACTCAGCTGTTGAGCATGCTCAAGCATTATTTCACCCATTATGGGGTGCGCCGTGGGTGACGGTCCCCAAATAATTTCAGCATTGCTCGTTACCCGTGTTACTGATAAGTAAGATGAAACGTCGCGATGACCAAAAATATATTGCCATTGATAGTTAAGGGAATTCGTGTCACCCATTTCCGTGCGCAGGACAAGAATTTTTCTGGCACCTGCTGCCTCCAACCCATCAAGAGCTTTTTGAATATGATCTGCTGACATCATGGCCATACCCAAACCATAGCCGGTCGGATATTCACGAGAAATGGCTGAAAATTTTTCCAGCCACTGTGCATTTCCTTTGTCTGTATATCCATGCGCCAGAGCCAGGATACCAACATCCCCAACTACACCGGCATCACTGATCATGCCACCAAGATTGCGCATCCGTGACATGCTGTCGATAATCTGTTGGTCTGTGAAGCCACGATAAATTTCTATCTTTTCACGCAATTCGACAAACTGTTCCGGTGTCATCTGGTGCTGATGACCCTGATGCTGAGAATGATCCTCCTCGGCAAATATTTGCGGCATGCCTAAAGTTAAAACCAGCACAAGTAATGTGCGGAATAATCCATGCCCGAATGAACTGCACGTAAAAGTTGTCTTATTCATGATCAAAAATTCCTTATGCCGGAAATAATTGCCAAAACCACTGTGCTGCTGACTAATTATTAAACTAAAAGTCAAACAAGTGCACAATCGCAACATCTTCTGCCGGGTGCAGTCCATAGCAGCAAAATGTGAGCGACATTCTGACGCGAACAAAAGCTGACCATTTATCCGGGAACCCGGTTTTGTCCCACCGGGGAGCGCTACCAACAGACGCCATAGGGGTCAACTCTTGCTGGTACTGCTCGATCATGAATCCACAGTGCGGCCAGTTGATCATTTAACATAAAAAATCCCGAATATTATGCAGTGAAAAATCAGGCCAAATTTTTAAACTGTGCTATATTTATGGTGCTATCGACTAAACCGATGACGCACATCGCTAAGTCGTAGGAAGGAGAGTCAAACCATTGTTCGTGTATGAATAAGTGTGCACGGCAAAGGCGTTCTTCTGCAAAAATGATCGCAGGGAGACTTGGCTCTCCATTGAAGCTACCTCCATAGCTGAAAAACCCGGCCGTATGGCCGGGTTTTTTTTGCCCATGAGACTGCCAACAAAGGATCCGGGTTGGTTTCCGGAACCGCAATAAGTCCTGCCCCGTTTCAATCCGGTTATCATCACTGCCGTGGCTGAAGATTCTCATACAGCAAACTCGGTTCGACCCCATATATTGCTGTTCATGGGTGCCGCACTGATCAGCCTGTCACCCGTATGGGTCAGGCTGGTCTCGGTACCGCCGACAGTCAGCGGGTTCTACCGGGTCCTGATCGGTGGCGCTGCTCTGGCCATGTTCCTCGTGGTCACCCGCCGCCGGCTCGACTTGTCGCGCCGAGTCCTCATCATGCTATTAGCCGCTGCATTGTTTTTTGCGCTGGACCTGTGGCTCTGGCATCGAAGCATTAATTACGTAGGCCCCGGTCTGGCCACCCTGCTGGCCAACTTCCAGGTATTTTTCATGATGCTGGCCGGAGTTTTATTTCTTGCCCAGAAGCCACGACCCATACAACTGGTTGCGGTGCCACTGGCCATCATGGGACTTGCGCTGCTGGTCGGTTTTGAATGGCAGACACTGACCGCAGGTTATCGCATCGGCATCGGCCTGGGATTGCTGACGGCGATGGCGTACACCGGATACCTGCTCAGCCTGCGCACGGCACGTTCATTGTCCAGCCATAGAATGCCGACCCGCGAAGTGGCGATCGTGTCGCTGGCTACCGCCTTACTGCTTGGGATCAGTGCCGGCATAGAAGGTGAATCACTGGTGATTCCAACCCTGGCCGATGTCGGCTGGTTATTCGCCTACGGAATATTGTCGCACTGCATCGGCTGGCTGCTCATTGCGGCCAGTCTGCCCAGAGTCACAGCCACCGAAGCCGGCCTTGCGCTGCTGCTGCAACCCGCCCTGAGTTACCTGTGGGAAGTGTTGTGGTTCGGGCGTGTGCTGACGGTTATGGAAGCGGCCGGCGCTGCGATTGCGCTGGTTGCCATTTATCTTGGTTCGCGTAATTAAGAAAAAGGTACCGGGTTTATTTTTGAGCTATAAGGTTTCACGTCCCGAACAAAAATGAATGTGACCGCAACATCACGACCCAGGCACCAAGCCCCGCTGCCAGCACAACGGCATCCCGCCATAACGGGACCTTCACGGTTGACTTCCGGGCACCACGGCGAGTCAGCGATCGGATACTGATCAACGCAAACCCGCCAAACCCGCCGAACAGAATCATCGAAGCCAGGTCCCCGTTGGCCAGCAGATGTCCGGCAGCCCACGCGGTCATACCCCATAACATCGGGTGGCGTGTAAAGCGGCGAATATTGGTCGGCAACAGCAGTGCCGCCATCAGGATAAAGCCCACCGCAACAAACAGCAGCGTGACTTTGGCCCCCCAGTCCGGTGGCTCCCATAGTTCGATTTCCGGTGCAATCGCCTTGCCGGCAATAATACAGACCATGCCGGTAACCGAGGTGCCAATGTAAACTCCCAGGAAACGCCCTTCACCCAGCCGGGCCACAAGTTGCTCACGCAGACCCAGAACGCCCGGCGACAGGTGCGCGCCCAGGAACAGCACGAAACCGAGAATCAGCAGCCACATAAGGTCATCCCTGCGTTAATGGGTGTCCGTTAATGGGTGTCAGACACCAATTAACGCTTCTTCTACTTCCCAACTGTGAAATCAGTAACCAGCACGGCGCCTTCCGGCACCGGGGTATCGGGAATACCCTTGAAATACTCCGGACCAAGATTCAGCGATGACAAGTCCATCACATGAATATAGAGCGTGGGATCATCTTTGTAGGCGGTCCGGTTGAACATCATCTTGGTACTGTCTTTTGACAGCGACTTCATGCCATCAAAACCGGTGTTATAGGTGAGGCGGCGCGGTTCGTCACCACCCAGATCACCCAGGAACAGCTCGAAGTTATAGCCGTCGATCATTCGGGTGAATAGATAGTGACGCCCGTCACCGGCCGGGGCCGGGCCCCACTGCATGTCGCGATTAAAAGTACGCTGGGTCAGTTCGGTACCGTCGTACTTGATGGTGAACACGGTCATCGGTGTCGGCTTGATCTTGCCATACTCGCTGTTTCGCCAGGCCTGGAAAATAATCGTCTCGTTGTCGGCCAGGTAGAACGGAGCGCCCGGCTGCCAGTCTTCGGTGAAGGTGATCTGCGTTTCATCCGTGCCATCCGAGCGCATGCGCCACAGGTTGATGTTGCCGTCGATCTGCCGGGCCCAGACGATCCATTCATTGTTTGGCGATATGGTCACCTCGGCGTCGTACCATTTATTATTCGTAAGCCGGACGATGTCATTGCCGTACAGGTCGGAGCTGTACAATTCCGCACCTTGCGGATAGTTATCCTGGCTGGCCCAGTCGCCGAGCGGCATCTCCATGTTGTCTTTGGTCGAGGTCCAGATCACCCGTTCCTGGTCCTGGAAAAAATACGAGCACGCATCCTGACCGCGATGGTTTATCCGCCGGGTCAGTTTACCGTCATCGGTAAAAATATAGGTCAGCGCGCCACCGATCCGTTCATCACCATTGGTCTGCGCATCGGGATCGCGAGCCTGCGCAATAAAATGATAGTCATCCGGTGCGTAATAGCCTTCCCCGGCCGGCGGAATATTGGGAATCAGGCGTACCGGCAGTTCCTTGCTGCTGTCGATCGCCGGGCCTTCTGGACTGGCGCCTGAGACTACGTCCGGTTTTGCGTCAGCCTGGGCCCAGCCGGCTGTTGTGAACAGCAGTGAGGTTAGAAAAATCGCAATGATGTTCAAGGCGCGAGCAATGTTCATTTTGAGGTTTCCTTAAAAAAGGTGCCAAGTTCATTTTTCTTGATCCGAAAATATACCCGCTACCAATACTACAAAATAGTTAAATGATTATGTTAACTAAGCAAAAGTCAACGTCGATATTACCCATATGGCACTGTGAAGGGCTTGATGGCTAAGGGAACAATAAAGATCTTGCGCATGACTGTAAAAATACTGAAGAAATATACGTTTTACTTGCGTATATCCAGGGTTGCTTAACTGCGAAATTGAAAGAGCAATGGGCGTCAGACACCACTTTTTAGCATCTCCAGATGCGCACAGGCGGCCAGAGCAAGGCCATTCTCGTTATAACCACCCTCAAGAAAGGACACCAGCCGACCCTCACAATGGTGGTCGGCAAGCTCCATCATCAGTCTGGTCAGCCGGCTAAAGCCTGCATCGGTAATCTGAAAAGTGCCCAGGGGATCATCCACCCTGCTGTCGAATCCTGCCGAGATCAGAATCAGGTCAGGATTAAATTTATCCGCTGCCGCTGCCGCCTGTTCAGCATAGGCACGCATCGCCTCTTCATCCCCGGCACCCGCAACCAGGGGAACATTCAGGTTGTAACCCGTTCCGGGGCCGGCTCCCAAACGCTCCGGGTTACCGGTGCCGGGATAAGCCTGCCATTCATGTGTGGAAAAAAAATAAACCGACGGGTCCTGGTAAAAAGCCCATTCCGTGCCATTACCATGATGATAATCCCAGTCGACAATCATCACCCGGGCAATACCGGGCAAGCTCTGGGCATAGCGGGCCGCAATGGCGATGTTATTAAAGAAACAGAACCCTTCGCCCGCTCCCAGTGCATCGTAGTTCGCGCCATGGTTATGCGCGTGATGCCCCGGGGGGCGAACGGCGCAAAAAGCATTGTTAAGTTCTCCACTGCAAACATCCCGCACTGACCCCAAAGACAATCCAAGTGCCTCCAGTGCAGCCTCCCTCGCGTGGGTCTGCCCGCTAAGGATGGATTGAATATGTTCTTCATTATGAATACTGGATAAAAAGGGTTCGGCATCTCCGTAGGAAGAAATGTCCACGGTATCCTGAAGAATGCCGGTCTCTGTGGCCCGGTCTACCAACTTCTGCAACCGCTCGGGACTTTCTGGGTGCCGCGGAGAGGACCGATAGTTAAGGGTCAGTTCACTGAAAGCAAAACCGGTTTTATTCGTCATTGTTATGTCAGGCAGGGTGTCAGACACCAGTAAGTTACTGTAACACCTTCAAATGAACTACAGCAGCAGGGTTTCCCCGATCGGAAAGAAATCACTGGCGGCATTAATCAGCGTATTGGCAGTTAACCGTACGACGCCATAAACTTCGGAGCGGGTATTAAAACGTTGTTCGATCCGTTCCAGCAGGACGGTGAAATCACCATCGCCGGAGACCAGTACGACCTTATCGCAATGGGGCGCCGCTTCGTAAACATCCAGCGCGATACCTACATCCCAATCGGCCTTGGTTGATCCATCGAGACGTTTCAGCACGGGCTTTAACTGCACCGTAAAGCCAATCGCACGCAGGATATTCTGGAACTGCTCCTGTTTTTCATCGCCACGTTCGGTTGCATAAGCGAACGCACTCACAACCTCACGACCATCGGTCACCCGTGCCCAGAACTTGTTGTAGTCGAAATTTCGCTTGTAGGCCTGCCGGCAGGTGTAATAAACATTCTGCACGTCGACAAAGATGCTGATTTTTTCCGGGGCGGGTCTGGTCATGGCTCAGGTGAAATTGGTGTCAGACACCAATTTCTTCAGTCCTCATCGTCTTCCCAGGTCTTCAGCTTGGATTTGTCGACCTGCTCCCACTGCTTCTTACTCTTATTCATAGCCGCAATCACCTTGCCCACTACATAGCAGACAAAGCCGGCCAGAATCAGCGCTACAATCCAGAGTTGGTCTTGCATAAGTTACAAATAATTATATATCAGTGCCGATGATTGTCTGCCATGATCAGCGGCAGGCGATAATGACAGGCCGACAACACACTACTTTCCAAGGAGTCAGATTCGATGAACATAAAAGCATTTTCCTGGATCACCCTGGTCAGATTTTTACCGGCCGGACTGCTGCTTACCGCCCTGCTGGGTATTTCTTCACCGTTGCAGGCCGGCGGTCACAAGGTTTTCATCCCGCCGCCGAAGATCGATATTGACCCGGTCATCGAGGCTGACGTTCAGGCCGTCATACACGAGACTGCCAACCGCTGGAATTCACAGGATTTCTCTACGCTGCTCGAATTGTGGGATCCGGCCGAACCGTTCCCGACCTATCTTGCCGAGGAACAGGCGCAGTGGTTTATCGGCTGGGACCGGTTACGCGGCTATCTCGATCCTGCACGTCCGAATCCGGCTGTTGAGGCGATTCGCGAGGAGATGTCGAACATTCACGTCAAACTGATTGCACCGGACCTGGCGATTGCCGTCTGGGATATGCACTTTGAGATGAAGATTATTGCGGCTCATCCGATCGGCGAAAACATCCGCGTCAGTGCCGTGCTGCGCAAGACCGATGCGGGCTGGCGATACATACACTGGGCCGAATCACCGAAAACGGCGATGGTCTATATCGAGGATTTATTCGAACGTGATGTGGCACCGGGCTGGGATGAATATTTCGAAGGTGCGCAACAGCGCAAGAAAGACGTGTGGCGGAAGAAGCGGGCAGAACAAAATTAACTGTTCGCACCTGTTATTCATCAGCCGGCAGCCGTGATGCATTGCGGGTTCGGGTTAGTACTGACACCGCTGTTCTCCTGTTATGCTGTGCTTTCAGTTGCAGGGTATCTGATGACATCACGTTACGATGACAACGCGTTCTGATTCTCAGCCACAACTCAATTTTTGTTTCGGCGATTTCACCGTGGACGTCCTGCTGCGCGAGGTCAAGTGCGGTGACGAGATCCTGGGGTTGGAACCGAAAGTGTTCGACCTGCTGGTGTACCTGCTGGCACGCCGCAACCGGGTCGTCGGTAAAGATGAGTTGCTGACGGCCTTATGGCCCGAGGTCATCGTGACCGAAGCATCGCTGGCCCGTTGTGTAACCAAATGTCGGCAGGCACTGGGTGACGATGGTGACCGTCAGACCATCATCAAAACCGCTCGCGGGCGCGGCTATCGATTCGTCGCAGAGCTTACCGCTGATGACAGTCACACTACACCCGGGACAGCGACACCTTCTGTCCCGGCAGAAACAGTAAAAATGGAACAACCGTCCATCGTCGTGTTGCCATTTAATAACTTCGGCGGTCATGCCGACGATGACATCCTCGCCATGGGTCTGACCGAAGATATTATCGTCGACTTGTCGCGCAATGGCTGGTTGTTCGTCATCGCCCGCAACTCTTCTTTTACCTACAAGGGTCAGGTGCTGCCCAGCCAGACCGTGGCCAGTGAACTCGGGGTGCGTTACGTCGTGGAAGGCAGCGTGCAACGCATGGGTGAACGATTGCGGGTATCCGCCGAACTCGTGGACGCCAACGCGGGCACCCAGGAATGGGCCGAACGTTATGATCGACCGATCAGCGACCTGTTTACCGTGCAGGATGAAATCAGCCGGGGCATCGTCACCACCCTGGACTCGGAATTACGCCGTGCGGAAGGACGACGGGCCCGCGAGGCCGATCCCGACACGCTGAGTGCCTGGGGTCTCGTGCATCGTGGCATGGCCGTGTCCTGGTCAAATTTCAACTCGGCCTCCAACCTGCGGGCCGAACATTTCTATCGACGCGCTACTGAAATCGCACCGGAGGATGCCCGGGCCCATGCTTTCCTGGCCAATAACCTGGCCATGAAGGTGGTCAACGGCTGGGTGCAGGGTGGCCGCAGGCCGATTATTGACGAAGCACGCCAGCACGGGGTGATCTGGACAAGGCACGCGAAGCCGCTGACTATGGCCGCCGCCTGGCCCCGGAAACCATGCTGGGCGGCTACCAGGCATTCTTTAAATACCTGTCCCGGGACCCGGCCCAGGGTGACCGCATCGCTGATCTGTTGCAGCAAATCTGGGTCTAGGCCGCTGCCGGCGCGCGCGCAATCTTCTTTTTATTTTCCGGGCTGGCCGAGGGTTTGCCATAGCGACGCAAGCCCCGGTACCAAAGACTGGCCGTGCGACTCGACACGCCATCCTCTTTGCAGATCTCCATGAATTGAACATCCGCCGCCTTGCGCCAGGTTCTTGCCTTGAGGTGATTGTTTCGCATTAACTGATACAACGCATCATGCACCAGCGAGGCACGCATATTTTCCTGCGTATCTTTCACCGGCCCCGACGGGCCATCCCAGGCATAAGACTTTTTGACCAGGAGATCCCCGGCAACATCCAGACGAATAAACTCGGTGTTGATATCCGCCTTGGGCCTGATCAAAGTATTGATCTCATAACCTTCGGCCAACTGATATTTATAGTCACTTCGGTAGCGAATAAAACCCGTAGTGGTCATAACAAGCTCCGCAATTGGTGTCAGACACCCTTACTCACTTTGGTGTCAGACACCATTTCACCGTATTTAATTGGTGTCAGACACCAATTTCCTGCGGCCTCTCTTTACCAGGGCAGCAATTCGCCATTGGTGTGCCAGAAGCTGCCGGAGTTGCTCAGATTCAGCTCATCAATGCGTTCGAGCATACCGTCGACAGACTCATCGGTATCTATCAGCCCGGATTGACCGGTCATGTCGGTCCTGACATAGCCGGGATGCAGGATGGCAACTGCAATCCCCCGTTCATGCAGATCCCTGGCCAGCGACATACCAGCCGCATTCAGGGCCGCCTTGGACATACGGTAACCATAACTGCCACCCGAATCATTATCCGCGATGGATCCCATGCGACTCGTTACCAGCGCGATCTTGCCGCCATCCTTCAGCGCGGGCAGTAACGACTGGGTCACGCGCAACGGACCCAGCGCATTAATCTCAAATTGTTGCCGTGCCGATGCAAGGTCCAGGTTATCCAGTGACGTGCTGCGCAGAATGCCGGCATTGTTAATCAACAGATCAACCGTACCGGGCTCGACCGACCGCGCGAAAGCCTCAATGGCCGCACCATCGGTAACGTCATAGTTTTCCTGAATCTCGATGCCCACCGCCGCCGGCAGATCACCACGTTGCCGGCACAGGGCCGTTACGCGGTAACCGCGATCCTTCAGGGCAAGACAAAGCTGCAGTCCGATACCGCGGTTCGCTCCGGTGACGATTGCATGTGGCATGGGAGAAATTTTACTACGAGTATTTGGTGTCTGACACCACTACCGGCGACGGTCGATGATCAGCACTTCATAGCGTCCATTGGACCCGATGAACCATGACGCCACTATGGCAGTGACAGAGACGATCAGCCATCCCATTAAGGCGGCGAAAAAACCGCTGACGTGAAAGCCACCCAGCAACGCCGCTACCAAACCGAACATCGCGGCATTGATGACCAGCAGGAAAACCCCCAGCGTCACGATCGTGAGCGGCAGCGTCATCAATATGGCAATGGGCCGCACCAGGGCATTGACCAGGCCCATCAGCAGTGCCGCGAGTATCAGGGTACCCGACGTGGTGATATCAATACCCGGCACAATGGCATCGGCAAACCAAAGCCCGATAGCCGTAATCAGCGTTCTTACAAAAAATCCTGGCATAACTCTTTCCCCAATTCGCAATTGGTGCCACCAATGATCGCACAGAGCAGCAATAAATTGGTGTCTGACACCCATTCCCCGATACCATCGGCAGGATGGCAGTGAACAGGATGATGAAGCATGCCCGATAAACCGCACCGACTCGGGCCCATTGAGCTGGCAAACGGCATCCTGCCCCTGCATGCCGGAAGTTTCCTGTTTGCGGCCTTTATCAGTATCAGCCTGACGACATTTATCAGCGTCATACAACCGTATGTATTAACCGTTCAGATTGGCCTGGCGGTAGACCAGCAGGGGCAGGTCAGCGGCGACATGATGTTTTATAGCGAGGTTATCGTGCTGGCGTTGAGTGCGGCCGTCGGCGTCCTGTCTGATCGTCTCGGTCGACGCGGAATTTTTGCCGTCGGCGCGCTGATCCTCGGGATCGGTTACGGCCTGTATGGCATGGTCGACAGCGTCACCACCCTGACGGCCACTCGCATCTTCCTGGCCTTTGGTATCGCGATCGTCAATGTCCTGGTGCAAGCCGTGCAGGCCGACTACCCGGCGGAAAGTTCGCGCGGCAAACTCGTCGGCCTGACCGGCTTTGCCATCGGTATCGGTGCGGTTTTGATTGGCGTCGTTTTCTCGCGCCTGCCCTACTGGTATGTAGATGCGGGCATGAGTGAACTGGCCGCGGGCCGCAACACGATGTTCACGATGGCCGGCCTCGCACTCTTCCTGGCAGTCCTGGTTCGCCTGGGACTGAAAGGCGGCCGACCACCGCAACCCGGCCGACCCACTTCCTTTGCCCGCAGCATGATCCAGGGACTGCGTGCCGGCCGGCAGAACCCACTCATTGCATTGGCATATGGCAGCGCGTTTGTCGCCCGCGCGGACCTCGTCGTTGTCGGTACATTCTTTACCCTGTGGCTCAACCAGACTGCGATTGCCGCCGGCATGAACCCCGAAGATGCCATGCGTGCCGCGGGTGGTTTCTTCGCCCTGGCCATGAGCAGTGCACTCATCTGGGCGCCGATCGCCGGTTTCATCAACGACCGGCTCGACCGGACCCGGGCCATGGCACTGGCCATGTTCCTGTGCGCCATCGGCTATTCGGTGATGGGGCTGATCCCCGATCCGCTCGGTGGCTGGATGTATCCTGCCGCGGTACTGCTCGGTATCGGCCAGATGAGTGCCATCACGGCCAGCCAGACGCTCATCGGGCAAGAAGCATCGGCGGTAAACCGGGGTTCGATCATCGGCATGTTTTCATTTTTCGGCGCTGCCGGCGTCATGTTTATTACCAGCGTCGGCGGACGCATTTTCGATTCGATCAGTCCTGCCGCCCCGTTCGTACTGGTCGGATTCATCAACGTACTGTTGTTTATTGCCGCCATCCTGATCAGCCGGTTGCCGGACCAGCAACAGGTTACGGTGTAGACCACTTGAGCCTTAGCTTGAATGCCGACCCATTTATTTTCCGAGGTAACACACAATGACCGACGCTCCGACCAGCCCTATAGCCACACTGGGCCAAGCCCTCGAACAACGCATGATGACCGAACTCGAAGCCCAGCCGATAGAACAACACTCACAACTGCTCGACCTGAAAAACCTCGCCGGCGAAAGCACCGGCTATGTCAAGGCATTTACCGGCGAGCGCCTGAAAAAAGGCACCAGCGTGTCAATCGACATGATGCCGGGCATGCGCTATTTCAATTTCCATCTCATTCCCGATCCTCAATACGATATCCCGCGCTTCCTGTTCGAGGGCATGCTCATGGCCCAGGGCAGCCAGGTGTCGATGGACCTGTTCCCCGATTTTGATGTATTGGCAGATATTGATACTTACCTGGAGCAATACGCACCGGTTGCCGAGATTTACGAAGCCGCGCGCCTTGATGATCGCTTCGTGCTCCAACCGTCACGAATGGTGCATATGCGGGCCTTCAGCTCTCCTGTTTTTCTGCTCGTATTCAGCATACCGGAAGATCATTTGCCGGCCATTGAAGCCTACGGTGAACGCTATTTTGATGCCTGGCTAAACATGTACAAAAATGGCCGGCCATTATCCCCGGAACAAGGTGCCGCCCGCCGGCAACAACGTGAAAAAATCGGCAAAACAGTTAAACGTCTTGATCCGGACCGGCACATGGTCGTAAGCGTCTACGGTGAAGAAACCACCTGCCTGATCGAAGCGGCGAATATGTATTAGGGAAAAAGAAAAGGTACCGGGTCTATTTACCCTGACAGACCGGACAATAATAAAGCGCCCGCCCACTTACATTGACCCGCTCAATCGTTGCATCACAGGTGTAACAAGGCTCGCCGCCACGGCGAAATACCGCAAAGCGAATGGCCTCCTTATCTACCCGTGCTTTCTGGTTTGATGATACTGAGTCTCCGGTTTCAGGATCGGGCCGCTGGTGAGTGGAGAGCCATTCCGCCCTCAGCCGGGTAATCAGCCTGGGTGGATTGGTAAGACCACCGGTCCTGTAACTGCGTTGCGTAATGCCGAGTGTTTGCCGGCTCAGGCGTGACAGCTCCTTTGCTGAAAGCTCACCAGGCTTGCTCCATGGATTTAACCGGGCTGCAAACAGTATTTCCGAACGCAAATAGTCGCCCAGCCCGGCCAGGTAATGCTGATCCACATACAAAGCAGCCAGACTGCGTCGCCTGAATTCCGGCGATATGGTGCGATCACGCAACATTGTCCAGTCAAGATTCCTGTTCAGGGCATCTGGTCCCAGCCTGGACAGATACGGATGGCGCGCCTGTTCATCGACACTCAGCAGTTCAATCTCTGATGCACTGTAGAGCAAGGCACTCTGATCGGCGGTATGCAGCGCCAGACGCAACGAGCGTTTCGTATCCGGCAGCGTTCCCCGCGGGCAAACCCGCCAGCGACCGTAGAGTTGATTGTGGCTGTAGATGGTTTGCCCCCCGTCGAGACGGGTCAGCATGGCTTTGCCGTGAGTGTCGACGTGCAGAACGTGCTGGCCGATCAGTTCTCCGGAACGACGGGCAAGTTTTGGAAATGAACCCGGAGCAAAAAACACCTTCTCCAGCGATTTGCCTGCGAGTGCCGCAGAAATCTGATCGGCCGCGCGACGAATTTCAGGTCCTTCCGGCATAGGTAACGACTGGCCGTACTCTTACTAAGTTGCAACGTGTGCACATAGTACACGGGAATAATTGGTGTCTGACACCCATTCTTTCCCCTTAAGTTAAAACATTTGTTTTACCTAACCCCGGTTAATATTCGCATTATGCAGTTTCACAGTTGGCACTGTGTCCCGGCACATGACAACCTGCGCTCCTGTTGAACAAGGGCACACCTTTCGAAAGGAAGGGTCGCAAAGCCACCGGTCTAAGGGATCACCTATGACAGCGGGGTTGCCGGTAACGTTACAAGCCAGTCGGGCGTAAACGTTGTCGTCACTCTCGCCTTCAAGTTCCCTTTTTCTGTAGACAACCCGTTCATACCGAATGGGTATGCGCCGTGTCGTTCGCTCATTGATAAAGGGAGACATGATCGTGTTGGTATCAAAACTACTGGGCATCACACCCTATCCCGCGATCTCCGCCATCTTGTTATTGGCGCTGACCGTTGCCGTGCTGTACCTGGCGCGCTCGACCGCGCACCAGGCTATTCGTGCCGTCAGTTCCGCATTGCACAGCGCTTTCCGCCTCGGCGCCACATCTGTGTCGCAGGCCGAGACGCGGCTTGCAGCGCGCAATCGGGAGGTGCTGCTGGCTGCCGGTCGCGAGGCCAAGGAACGGGCGATTGAGAGAGAATTCGAGCGCATCAACAACACGGTCAACAAGGACCTGACGACCTATCCCACGCTGAACCGCAGGCTCAATGAGGTCATCCAGAGTATCGAGGAAGACCATCAGCGGGCCATCGAAGTCCCCCCGGATCCGCCGGCGTGGGCGAAGGCAGTCGAGGCCGTCGCCAAAATCGATTCCCGCCAGGGCATCGGTGCCGGCAACGTGCTCAGCGACATTCACAAATCACTGGTCAAAGCGCACGAAGAGGCGATGGTCGCGTACCACGCCGCCACCGCGAAGCGGCATGACCTGCTGCGGAACATGGTCCCGCACTGGCGCAACATTCAACAAATGCTCGGACAGGTGAACAAGAATGTTGAGAGCCTGTTAAACCGATCCATCACCATCGACCGGCACATGTCGGAGTATGAAGACATATTGCGCCGCTCCGACCGGGCGGTCTCGATCCTGTCATCGTCCGCGCTGGTCTATTTCTTCATCTCCGCGTTTGTGCTCGCCATCGCGGTCGGCGGCGCTGCGATCAACTTCTCGCTGATCGCACGACCGATGGCCGAAATGGTCGGCGGAACCAATTTCATCGGTAACTTTCGCACCGCTGACATCGCCGCCCTGGTCATTATCATGGTGGAAATCTCGATGGGCCTGTTCCTGATGGAGTCGCTGCGCATCACGCGACTGTTCCCGGTCATCGGCGCGCTGCCGGACAAGCTGCGCGTCAGGATGCTCTGGATTACATTCGGCATCCTGATCATGCTGGCCAGCATCGAGGCCGGCCTCGCCTATATGCGTGAGATCCTGCTACAGGACGAACTGGCCACCAGCGCACTGTTGCGTGGTGACGACGCACTGATGCTAACCAGCAATGACCTGTGGATTACGACTGCCGCGCAAATGGGCATGGGCTTCATCCTGCCGTTCGCGCTGGTCTTTGTCGCCATCCCGCTGGAAACGTTCGTCCAGTCGTCACGAACCGTGCTCGGCATTATGGCGATGGGTTTCTTAAGCCTGCTGGCGGCCACGATGCGCGTGCTGGGCAACGGCTGCAAACATGCCGGCGCGCTTGCCGAGCAGCTTTACGACCTGCCGTTGTGCCTGCCGCTATGGCTCGAGAGCCGCCTTCAGCAACGTCATCGCGACCACACCGGCGAGAAGGACATCATCGTGAAGGCTACCTTCGAGGATCGACCGAGTGCCGCGAACGGACAGAAGCGCCTGTTCGCCGATCACATTGATCAATTTGCCCGCAACGCAGAATCGGCGCCGTATACCGACATCACCGGTGGTTTGCTGCAGGCGATCGAGTTCCTGAACGAGAAAAATCCGGGCCACAAGACGATCTTCATCTTCTCCGACCTGAAGGAAGACCTGTTATCAGGCTATGTCCGCGACATCCCGTTAAACCTGGACGGCTTCGACGTCGTCGCGCTGAACGTCACGAAGCTGAGAAGCGACAATGTCGACCCGCGTGAATACCTGGATCGCCTGAAAGACTGGGAAACGCAGGTCGTCGAAGGTGGCGGGCGCTGGCGGGTCGTCAATGACCTGGATCACCTGGAAGGATTGCTGAAGACCTGAGGCTGGTGTCAGACACCCCTTCAGCTCAACAGGCTTCCGGCGGCGACCCGGCAGTGCCAATGCGCCGATCGATCCAGTCGAGCATCAGCTGAAAGTTGCCTGGGGCATTCAGGTGCAGGTTAGCGTTGTGGTTGGTGTCATCGAGGACCACAATTTCATGGCAGGCAGCCGGCGGGAAGAAGGCCGATTCCCAGGCCACAATGGTCTCATGATCCGTGCACTCCACGGCACCACCGCAGACAACAAAGTCGTCCTCACCGATGAGGGTGAAGGCGGGGACCGTCAACGCTTTTGACTGGTCTTTAAAGTATTTCGCCATGGTGACCACTTCACCAATGGTGGTGGTCTGCCGATTGAGTTCATCGATCTGCACGACCACCGGATCGACGTTGCTGGTCGTATAGAAAAGATCGCCACGACTGTCTGCCTTGGACAGCAGGTAAGTCGGATCAACGATGGCGCCCGCAAATGGGCCCTCCAATACGGCAAGATCTACCCCGTCGCGCATCGCGAGGTTAAAACCGGGATTGGAGTTGTGCACAAACCCGGTCAGCACGATGCCATCGACACTTTGCGGCCAGGCCAACGCATGCGCCAGAGTAATTGTCGAACCGAACGAATGACCGAGCGTCACTACCGAGGTAAATCTATGCTCGCCTTTCAGCGTCGCGATAATCTGTTCCAATACCTGCGCCTGGTTATCGACACCCAGCCACAGGCCGAACGGTCGATCGCTGCGTCCCATGCCGAGCCGATCGAAGTTAAACGTCGCCAGCCCCCGCCTGAGTGCGGCGCGGGTGAAAGAATACGTGTTGGGCTGATAGGGAAAATCCCAGTAAACCGAGCCGTAACCGGCCCCCGACACCATGACCGCCAGCGTCTTGCCCTCTGGCACCCCGGTCCAGCACAGCGTGCCAACCGCATCATAGGTGAACCACGCATCGGCGCTGAGCTGCACCGGGATTGTCTGTTCACGACAAGTGACCCCGGGCACCTCGGCGGCCGTCGCCAGCACAATATCGCCCTGCGTCTTAAGCGGCCCGCTAACCGGCCCGGTCTTGAACAAGACGAGCAGCGTCAGGACAACGAAGAAGCCGAGTAGTCCGGAAAAGAAATAAAACTTTTTTGATTGTTTTTGCATGGTGCTCTTATATATTAAAATTTACAGGCTTGGAATTGGTGTCAGACACCAAATCTAATTCAATCAAGCATTGATGTCTGACACCAAAAATAATCTACCAGGAGGATCTTCCGTTCATTGGTGTCCGTTCATTGGTGTCTGACACCAATTTCTTCACCAATTTCTTCAGAGGTCTTTAAGCGCCGGTACGATGTGTTCGCCGATCACCCGGATGGCATCTGCCGGCTCGTTATACAGGCACAGTGCGACACCCGTCGCGCCCGCCGCATGCATTGCTTTGAAGCGTTCGATCTGGCCGTCGATCTCGCTGGCGGCACAGGCGGTTACACCGCGTTCGACAATTTTGTTGACGAGTTCACGCGGCGGGCCCTGGATGTCATCTGTTTTTCGATAGGCCTTCACGAAAGCCGGGTAATGTTTGGCGATCTCGGCGGCTTCCCCGGTGTTGACGACGTCAAAAATATACGGATCCCAGATCGTGCCTCGTGCCATCAGGTACAACCGCGCTTCAGCCATGGCTTCTTCATGCGTTTCCTTGATATGACAGGCCCAGAAATTGATCAGCGGGAACGCATGCTTGTCGCGACCCGTTTCTTCAAGCACCGGGTCCATATGTCCCCGTGCCCAGCGCAGCCGTTCCGGCGTGAAGTCGCTGGTCATGATGCCATCGGCATAACGCGCCGACATACGCAGCATCTGCTCACCGTTCGCCGCAGCAAAGATCGCAGGCTTCGGCGCTTTTGCCCAACCCGTATCAAGCCCGCGCATCTGAAACAACTCGCCCTCGTAAAAAACCCGATCGCGTGAAGCCGCCAGGTGCAGTATCTCGAGACACTCACGCACCGCGCGCACCATGCGCACTGCCTTCAAACCCATCGAATCGATCGTGCCGCCTCCGCCACCGACCGCAACCTGCGCCCGCCCGCCGGCCAGCTCATTCAGCGTCATCAGCAACTTGGCCATTTGCATCGGATGCTCTTCGTACGGGCTCAGTGCCGTCGGCCCCATGCGCAACTGCCGGGTGCGCTGAGCCAGCGGCACAAAATTCACGAACGGATCGCGGCCATCGAGGTGATTGGATACCCAGACACCCGAAATACCGTAACGCTCGGCCAGTTCACCGAGCGCGGCAAACTCCTCCGCCGGGAGGTGTGGTTGAATAATGAGGTCGACTCGCATGGTGTAATTCCTGTCTTAAGAATTGGTGTCTGACACCAAAAATAGTCTACCGGGCAGATCTTTCGTTCATTGGTGTCTGACACCCATTAGCCAGGCCAGTCGGCAACCCAGACATCGTTGTCCATCGGCCAGGGCAAAAACCGCTCGCGGTCACCGCCGAAAGTCCAGATCTTGTCGTCGCGCACCTCGATTCGAAAGTCACTCTTGCCGTCAGAGGATGAATCGTCTGCAACGCCCCATACGTTTTTCGTGACGAGCTGCCAACCGTCGATGCCGTCCTTCGGATCCCAGAGCCAGAGGTCGTGAGCGAGCGCCTGGATCTTCGATGAGTCTCCTTTGGGGCCCTCGATGTGCCCGCCGATCACAACAATCTTACCGTTGTGCGCCACGGCCTGATGCCCGGTGCGCCGAACCCACGGCGCATGCCCGAGCAGTTCCCACGTCGCGCCCTTGTCTTCTGATTTCCAGACGTCGTTGCGGCGACCTTCCCAATTGGGCAGGAACACCGGCCGATCATGATCGCCGCCCATGTAATAAAGCGTGCCGTCGATGTGGCAGACCTGCATGCCGGCCCGACCCATGTCGTCAGGCAACTCGCAGCGCAGCTCCCAGGTTTCGCCAAGGTCGGCGCTGACCCAGAGTTCCGGGTAGAAAATCCGGTCATTGGAATTGCGCGCACCGCCGAACATGTAGATCTCGTCATCCATGACATGGCTGTGGTGACCGGCGCGGACTCCCCACGGCGCGTCGGCACAGACCTGTTCCCAGGTGCGACCCTGGTCCGCGGAACGCCAGACATCGTTGTAAAAAGTATTCAGGCTCTGGCCGCCGTTCAAAACCAGGTGGCCCTGCACGACATCGACTTCAGGATAGCAGCGCTTGCCCCAACCGGATTGCTTCGACATGCATTCCCAGTTAATCCCGTCGGGACTACGCCAGGTATCGCTATAGATTTTGAATGGTCCGACACGGCCGCTGATGATGTAGAAATAGCCGTCCATCTGCCCGCCGCGCGGCATGGCACGCTTGCCCCAGGGGGCGGCCTTAAGCAATCGTTCCCATTGCATCGCAGGTTTCTCCAGAAAAGGTGCCGGGTTTATTTTTTTACTTGATAGCGCAAGGGTAATAGGAAAACAGGCCCGGTACCTTTTCTTCAGAGTGGTGTGTCCGGCAGATGCTCGCCTGAGCACTGGTGTCTGACACCCATTAACCCGTCAGGATCTCCACCGCGGCGCGTTCGCCAGACTCCATGGCCGACTCCATGCCCATCTCCAGCTGGCGGGTATGTTCGCCGGCAAAGTGCAATCGTTCGTGCGGCTGAAACATCGCCGGAACAAAGCGGCTCACATCGCCGGGTGCGTATGAATGGCGACAGCCGCGGATGAAGGGTTGCTGCCGCCACGAATGCGCGCCAACAAACTCGACGCGACCTTTCGTCGCCGGTCGTAGCCGTTCCAGTTCGGCCAGCGCTCGGGCACCGCGTTCAGCCGCCGGCAACTGATCCATCACATCAGCCTTGGGTCCGGTATTCACCGCCACCAGCAGCGACGTGCCGGTCATCTTGCGGAACATCGACACCTCGCCATCCGTCCACAGCGATGGCGCCAGTCCGTCCTGTTGCCAATAGTCGTCACCATCTTTAAGTGCAAAAAATACCTGGCTGGTATTCGCATACGGCATGCGCGTGACCGCTTCACTCTGCACACCGGCCAATGCGGGTTCGATGTGAAGTTCGCGCAAGCTGACGAACGGCACGGCGGCGATAACAAAATCGCTGTTATAGCGAGTGCCGTCTACCGTCGCCACCTCGACAGTGCTCCGGTCCATGCGGATAGCGGTTACAGCCTGATTCATGCGCACCCGGTCACCCAGGTGCAGAGCCATGGCTTCAGTCAGTCGCGACGTACCGCCGGCCACCTGAGCAGTCTTTGCTACCGCTGGTTGGGCCACAGCTGCAGCACGAATGGCGATCATCAGGCGCGTTGATTCCTGCAACATCGTTAACAACGACACCCGGCTGAGTTCATCGGCCACCACGCCGGCATTCATCAGCCGCAACGCTTCATTCGATGCGCCGTGCGCACGAAGCCAGTCGGCTGCCGCGACATCAAACTCGGCAGCACCCGGCTGTAACCAGTCATCACTGCCCTTTAAGGGATTGTGCTTCGATATATAAGAGGGCAATAAAAAAGACGGCGGCACGCCGCGCTCTTCACCGACGGTCTTGTTGAACGGTGACTGCGCCCAGTCACTCGCCGCGATCAACTGATCGCCGATTGCAAAGACAAACGGTTCGCTTTGCACCGGAAACGGCTTGAGCGCCACCCCGAACCGATCCGCCGCATTCCTGATCCGCCCATACAGCGGCCCGATCTGCGAGGCGCCCAGTTCTGGCCGGTCCGTCCATTGATCCGCCGTGTACGCACGTCCGCCGATCCGCCCGCCGGCTTCCAGCACGGTCACGTTGGCACCCGCATCACTGAGCACGATCGCGGCATTCAACCCGGCGAACCCACCCCCGATGACCACCACATCGGCACGCTCCGGTGCGGCGCGTAACCGTGCGGTTGCGCCGACAGCGGCAAGACCGCCCAGGCCCTTGATCAGGTCACGTCTGGTTGCGAGGGTCATCAGTAAAGTATATTGGTGTCTGACACCAATTATCTCACTTTCTTATGCGCGTCCTCTTTCTTATCACCTTCGTCAACCTGCTTGGCTTCGGACTGATCATTCCGCTGTTGCCGTTTTATATCGAACGTGTCGGGGGCGGACCGGAAATCATTACGCTGGTCATCGCGCTGTATTCCCTGCTGCAGTTCCTGACTGCGCCGACGATCGGGCGGTTGAGTGACCGTTACGGGCGCCGGCCGGTGCTGATCTGGACGACGGCCGGCGTGATCGTGTCGCACGTGTTGCTGGGATTCGCCGACAGCCTGTGGCTGGTGATCCTCGCGCGATCGGTCGGCGGCATCGCGGCGGGCAATGTCGGCGTTATCTTTGCCTATGTCACCGACATCTCCAGCGGCGCCGACCGGGCGAAGTTCATGGGCTACCTGGGCGCCGCGTTCAGCCTGGGCTTCATGTTCGGCCCGGTCATCGGCGGCGTGCTGGCCGGCGCCGATGTCGAGACCGCAAACTTCATGCTACCGGCATTCTCGGCAGCCGGACTGACCGTCGTCGCCTTGCTATGCCTGCTGGCCTTCCTGCCCGAAAGCCTGCAACCGGAACACCGCAGTGATGTAACCGGCACCGCCGCGCTGGCGCTGAGCACCCAATTACGCACAGCGTTTGCGAACAGCACCTTTGCGATGCTGTCACTCATCGCGGTGCTGCTGTATGTCTCCTGGTCGGCACTGTTGTCGATCTTCGCGTTGTGGACCAACCGGGTGCTCGAACTCGGCCCACGGGACATCGGCCTGATCTTCATGTACTCCGGATTTATCGGTGCGGTGTGTCAGCTCACACTGATCGGGCCGCTGACCAAACGCTTCGGCGAGGCGGCCTTGCTGATGATGACGGTCGTTGCGATGGGTGCCGGCCTGTGGGTGATGGCGGATGCGACCAGCCTGATCGCAGCGCTGGTTGCCATGACGCTGCTATCCACATCGCACAGCATGTTCTCACCGGTCAGCACGAGCCTGGTATCGAAATACGCGCTGCCGACGGAACGCGGCGTCCTGCTCGGTGTCTTCCAGGGCGTGGGTAGTTTAGGCCGGGTACTCGGCCCGGCCTATGCCGGTGCCGCGTTTGCGCAACTGGGTACCGGCTCCCCGTACCTGATCGGTGCGTTGCTGATGGTGCCCTGCCTGATGCTGGCCATCGCGGTAGTACGCCGACCGACACCGGGGTGATAACGGTGTCGGACAGCAATGCTTCACCGGTTAACTATTTTTTCTTGCCGGGTTTCTTATGGGTTTGCATGAAGGCGGCAAAATCATCTCGTGTATGCCGTTCGTATAGAACGGACAGGTAGGGTATGGGCGAGGATTCGCCTTCCTGACGATGTTGCTTGTACAGACGTTGCACATATAAAAGAGGCGAGCCCGGTGATTCGGCCCAGGTAATCAGCCGCCAGCCTGCATCTGTCTTGCGAAAAATCGCGCTGGCCCGCGCATCGGTACCGAACGGACCCGGCATAACACTCATTTTCGTATCGAAGCGAATCCAGAATTTTGCAAACGCCAGGTCATCTGCCAGCCACCGCGCCCGCACACCATCAAAACGCATCCGTATGGATTCGGTGACAGAGGGGCCGGCCGGACTCCAGTAATCCTTAAGCTGATCCCAGCCGATCCGCCATTCAGGCTGCTCCTCGGCGAGATAAAACGGTTCCGGATCGTTCTGATCCCACAGCGCAATCAGTTGTGCCGGATCCTGTTTATCCCACAGTGCCTCGTATTCATTCAGCACGGCATCGATCTCGGCCGTCAGTGTCTGATCATTGACCGTCCCTGACGTATCGGCCTGATCCTGACCCGCTGCCAGGCCAGCCTGGGTGGCCAGCAATAAAGCAATACCTGTAACCAATGCCTGTAGTTTGGCGTTCATTGTTTCACTCATTGTAGTAGATAAAGGTGCCGGGTTTATTTTTCGCAGCACCGAATTTATGGCTTAACCGTTAGAGAAAATAAATTGGTGTCTAAAAATTGAATGGTGTCTGACACCATTTAACGGCCTAAACTTCACCCTTGGCGCGACGTTCCTGCATGAGCTCGAAATAATCAAATTCGTCAAAGCGGATGGTGTCCCAGGTCGCGGTTTCAAATATCTCCGGTGTGTATTTTTTGAATCCGTCGTACACCTTCTGTGGCAGAGCTTCGAAACCGTCCACCTCGGTGCCGTAGGCGCGCGCCATCGTGCCGCCCGGCTGGCCGCTCATCTGCATCCACGAACTCCACGAGACAAAATTCTGCAGGTGAATGTTCGCCGGGGCCGAGGTCAGCTCGGGGTTCAGCACGTCATCCATCAACGCGGAAAGCGTCTGCATGGATACCCAGTTGGCCATTTTGCCACTGGAACGTTTGGGCCACTCGTCCGGTTGAAACAGGTTCGGAATCTGGGCGATCGCTTCCGTCGCCACGTAAAAGCGCGGTCCCATGATGTGCGAGGTTAACGGATGCGGCGCCAGGCCCGGGGCAATCACGGTATCCGGCGTATACTCACGGTGGATCGGCCCGAGCACGAACTGAAACACTTCAATTTCTTCTTCGGTGTACGGATTAATCCACGATTCGATCGGATCGTCGGTATCGAAGTCACAGTAGTAACCCACTTCCCAGTGGGCCAGCTTGTAGGTGCCGCGCTTGACGGGTTCCCAGCGATCAACAATGTAGTTATTCATCGACAGCAGGCGCCGGGCCTGCTCGCCGGGCACCTGGCCATAAAAATGAAAGCGCATAAACGAATGAATTTCTTCACTGGCGACGCTGCCGATCACTTTCTGCCGCGCGTAAGACAGGTCCACCGGGTCGTTCAAATCCAGCTCGAGCGGTGCGGGCTTATGGTTGCCTTGCTCGGCACCGTTGTCCGCGCGACCGGTCGCCAGGCCGACGGCACCTGCGCCGGCCAGCGCTGCTACTGCATGGCGGCGTGTAATCCGGGAATTGCTCATAGTTGTCTCCACTGGCAAATAGGTAAGGCAAATAGGTGCCGGGTTTATTTTTCTCAGCACCGAATTTGTTGCTTACCCGTCAGAGAAAAAATAAATTGGTGTCTGACACAAATGCTTCAACTAACGAGCAGAACCAGTTTGCCGATATGCTGCGATGTCTCCAGTTCTGCCAGTGCGGCCGGTGCCTGCTCCCATGGAAAAGTACGCGACACAATCGGCCGCACCTGGTCGCTGTACTCCATGCCCTGGCGGATCAGTGCATCGAACAGAACCGGGTTCTTGTGGACGCGAAAGATCGTAAAGCCGTGTATCGACAGGTCGTTGATCATCAGCGTCGGTAACGACACGTTGGCGACCGGACCGGTGATCATTTCATAGCTGACGATATCACCAC
Organism: Chromatiales bacterium; assembly: GCA_002688175.1. Classification (GTDB taxonomy): domain Bacteria; phylum Pseudomonadota; class Gammaproteobacteria; order Steroidobacterales; genus SMWD01. The sequence goes on along the minus strand of NZCC01000023.1, from coordinate 30,909 downwards.
CGTTGGTGGTCACGGCAACCAGGCCGGCGTAATAGGCGGCACCGAGGGGATCCAGCGAGACGTCGACACCCTGGTTATCGGTTGCGGCGTTGACGCCTTCGACCAGCGAGTCGCTGTCATTACAGACAATGACATGGTCGGCCACCGCTTCCAGTTCCTTCGCCTTTTCGGCGCTGCGACTGGTCGCAAACGTTTCAGCGCCCCAGGCCTTGGCCAGCTTCAGGGCAACGATGCCCATGCTGCTGGTGGCGGCGGTCACCAGCACTTTCTTGCCCTTTGAATTGTCGGGATTCAGCCCTGCCAGTTCCAGGCAGCCGCCCATCGTCAGGATGCCCATCCAGTAGGCCGCGCCTTCTTCGTCACTGAAGTCATCCGGCACCGGCGCTAATGCGGCCTGATCGTAAAGACCCACTTCCCGGTAGGCGCCCATTCCACAGATATCGACACGACCGGGTAACAGCGCGACGCGCGCACCGACGGTTAAAGGTGTCGCCTCATGAGCCCTGGGCGCGTCTTCCGCCGGCGGTCCGAGTGCGATGATCTCGCCAACGGCTTCCTGGCCGATGCCACTGGGAAACTCGCGGGCAGGCACATACCTGCCCAGCGTGTAATTGAGTTCGGATCGATTCAGGCCCACGGCCCTGATCTTCACCAGCGCTTGTCCGGGACCGGGGTCGGGAAGATCCTGTGCGTTGATTTGCAGGACATCGGTGGGTTGGCCGTATTCGGCAAACTGGAAGGCGCGGGTTTTCATATTTATTAGTCTTTTTAGCGAGCCGTGGAACCCGATAATACACGGATAACAGGAAAATAGACCCGGACCTTTTTTGCGTTAAGATGTTTCTATCGGTAGATCTTTGCACAGGTCCTGAAATGAACTCAACTACCACCCGCCGTTGGCCGTGGGTCGTGCCTATACTCGTTTATGCGGCAGCGACACTGGAAATGATCATCATGGTCACGCCGTTCGCGGCCTATTTTTATAGTGTCTATACGCCACTGTTACATGGGCTGGAGTCCAGTGTGATCACAGCCTGGTTGCCACAGTTTTTCCTGCCGCATCTTGCCTACACGAAGATCGCTGCATTCCGGTATGTCGAATGGCTCGGCGCATTCCTCGCGCTGGTCGGCATCCTCGGGTTCTTTGCCTGCGCAATCCAGCTCTACTACGGTAAGTTCATCAAGAAAAAACTGGTCACGGGAGGCCTCTACGGACGCGTCCGGCACCCACAGTACCTGATGCTGATTATCGGCGGGGCCGGTTTTCTTTTTTTATGGCCGCGGTTTTTTATCCTGGTCACGTACCTGGCGATGCTCGGTCTTTACTATATGCTCGCGCGCTTCGAAGAAGAGACGATCCGCAAACGTTACGGCAGTGAGACGGATGTTTACCTCGCGCGCGTTTCGATGTTCAACCCGTTGCGGAAACCACGCGAAAATGCGAACTGGCAACCGTTACCGCGTTCGAAAGCACTCGGCATCTGGTCCGGCGTATTCGCGATAAGCCTGTTGCTGGCATTCGGTCTGCGCGCGCTGGCAATATCGCAGTTCTACTCAGTGGCGCAGCAGAACCCGAATGTCACCGCCCTCTCATTTCGCAAGATGGCCGATGACGAGATCAACGCGGTTGTTAATTCCGCCTTGCAAACCGTTACGTTGACAAACCTGCTGGAAGAAAACCCGCAGTACGCGCTGTACATGCAGATCAATGACGGCCGCTCGCAACTCACGCACCTGCTCATCGATCTCGGCATGAAAGCCGACCGTCGCCGCGAGCTGCAACTACCTGACGACGGCTGGTTCTTAGTGGTATCGCGGATACTGTTGCGAGACCCGGAGGCGGGCGCAACGCCCGACCCGTTCTCGCTGGCCGCTAAAATCGAACCGCTGTACCTGGTCAGTCTGGCCAGAGAAACAGACAGCGCGACCGTGACCGACCTCACGCCGGATCTGTTCTACCCGGGGTTCTCGCGAATCCTGTTTTAACAAAGCGGCACGCAACAAGTAACTATTGCGCTGCCGTTTGCTGCAGATTTCTGGCCAGAAAATCAGTCGTACGCTGCCAGGCATCCGCAGCCGCTTCCGGGTTGTACTCCAGACCACTCGGGTTAGCAAAGGCGTGTGCCGCAGCCCGATACATATAAAACTCCAGGTCTTTTTTCAGGTCTTCCATTGACGCGGCAAAACGATAGGCCATTTTCGGCGGCACGATGAAGTCATCGCCGGCGAAGATGCCGAGCACCGGCATGTCCAGTACTTCAAGTTCGGTCTTGTCATCGGGGACCCGACCATAATAGACCACCGTCGCGTCGATCTCCGCAGGATTATTTAATGCCGTCAGCATCGACCAGCGGCCACCCTGGCACCAGCCGATCACGCCGATGCGCGACACACCGTTCGCCGACTTAAGATAGGCAATGGCATCCTTCAGATTAGCCAGCGCTACATCCTTGTTGTTGCTCAGCGCGCGACCCATCTTCATGGCGTCTTTCGGCGTTTCGGCCGTATTGCCCTGGTGCAGATCGACCGCGAGCGCCACATAACCCTCGCCCGCAAGTCGTTCGGCGGCCCGGCGAATATTGTCGTTAAGTCCCCACCATTCGTGGATCACGATCAACGCCGGCAAATCATTGTTCGCCTTGTCGGGTCGCGCCAGCCAGCCCCGGATGTCTTGGCCATCGACCGTGTGATACACAACGGCTTTACCGCTTACCGGCTGCACAGGTGCAAAGGACGTCATCAGTGAAGCCACGGGTGTGTCGTTGCCGTGCTCCTTCATACTTGCTTCGAGTTCCTGCTCGTCAGCTGTGCGGGGCGTTGAACACCCGGCGAACACTACGATCAGCCCCAAAATAATTGCTATCTGCCCCTGTCGCATGTCGAACCTCATTACGGTTGAATGGAGAATCGTAACTTTAGTGGGTAACAGGCAGAACTGCCACGATGAAGTGGACGAGCATCAGGACGGGCGATATTCCCGCCCGCCCCGATGTCGCAGAATAACCTTAAGCGCCTGGGGATTAGGGCTTAGGGCTTACGCCACGGCTTTTGTTTCTTCTCCGCGACTCGCCGGCAGCATCGGCGTCGAATCCAGCACCCAGTTACCCTGCTCGCGCCGCGCCGGGCAAGGAATCGCATAACCGACGCGTCCCCGGTCTTCGGCAACCTTGCGGGTATCGATGCGCCAGCCACGCGCCTCCCACTCGGCGATCATGTCCCGGTAAACGGCAATCTGTTCATCGGCCGGTACCAGCAATTCCTTCGAATTCGATTCCGGGTATATGGCAGGATCCACGTCTTCGATGATGATCCGGTCTTCCTCGGCAACAAACAGGTTGGTCTGGTTCATGGCCTTGTCGTAACCGGGGTCGAGGTTGACAGTACGTGCGCTGACCAGGTGTTTCTTGACATGAAACTCATCGACCGGCGTCTCGAACATGTACTGAATAACCTTCTGGCCGGGAGCAAGCGTCAGCTTCGTGGCCGTACACGTCGGCCCGTAGAAAGCGGCAAACGCATTCACCGACGCGGCCTGAGGTTTGATTTTTTCCAGATCCCCGCGTGCGGCGATGGTCAACAGGTCAAAGCTCTGTTCCGCACCCCATTCCAATCTTTTGACGTCAAGCGGCGGCACGATATATTCGGCGTCCGAGCCGGCAAACTTCATCCCCGTATGCACGAACTCCGCGTGGGCCGGATCAAGGCCCGCTTCGACCGAACGTTCCCAGTTTGTTTTCCAGTTATATTCAAGGTGGATACAACGCCAGCCTTCCTGGCCATATTCTTCTATCGCCATGATCGGCGGGCGCTCTTCGGCAGGCAGATCGCCGAGAAATACGTGAATCAAACCGTAACGTTCTTCGGTCGGGTACCCATCGATCTTTGCGCGGGGCGGCGGCGTGCCATCAATGCCAAGCGACGGAATCTTGGTGCACTGGCCGTCGCCGTTAAACTGCCAGCCGTGATACGGGCATTCAATACAATCGCCTTTTATTTTTCCGCCGGCCAGTGACGCACTACGATGAATGCAGATGTCGCTGACGCAGCGTGCGACCCCTGCGGAATCCCGATACAGGGCAAAGTTCTGACCGAGCATCTTGACCTTGATTGGCCTGTCTGCGTTGACTGCTTCGCTGTATGCAGCTACGTACCAGAAATTGATAAGCATTCTTCTATCCTCTGTAAAAAACCTGTACTATTGATAGTACAGGCTGATCGGAAACCTGGCATACGTATTTACCGCAATAACCCGACAGAGTGATTGATGACGAACAAAACACAGGCCGCCCGGAACCGCATCGGCAGGGAAGAACCCAGGCTAACCCCCCTGTACCACCAGATTTACATCATCCTGCGCCAGAAGATCATCGATGGTGAACTGGATACCGACCACCCGCTGCCCGGCGAAAACCGGCTGGCGCAGGAATTTGGCGTTGCGCGGATCACCATCCGCAAGGCGTTGCACAACCTGGAGCAGGACGGCCTTATCATCAAACGTCGCGGTATTGGCAGTTTCCCCGTGCCCCAGGCAGTGGAATTTGGCGACCGCTACAACATCGGCGGGCCGGACGCAGCCGCTACCGACCCAGAGGACAGTGCCCGACCCAGCACCCTGTCCATCGAGAGCGTCAAGGCGCCCGCTCATATCAGGGAAAAACTAACCCGTGATACTGATGAACAAAACATGCTGCGCTTAATCCGGTTGCGCAGCAGTCGCGGCAAGCCGTTTACGATCATGACCGCCTGGTTCACGGCAGCACATGTAACAGACCTGGATCACCAGACCTTAAAAAATATGCCGCCACCCGCTGTACTCGAATCCAACGGCATCTTGCTGGAACGTGCCGAGCAGTGGATCAGCGCCAGGAACGCCGATGAAACGACAGCACCGCTACTGAACATACCGGTGGGAACGGCCCTGATTTACATGGGCACCGTGTTTCATGATCAACAGGACCAACCGGTCCTCGTCATGGAAAGCCTGTACCGACCGGACCTTTATGAATATCGCAATACGATGAAACGCAACCGTTCAGGCCAGTGGCAGGAATCTCAAACATTGGCATCAGACACCAATTAATTATTTTCTCGGGCTGACTTTATTCAGGCGATACTTTCCAGATCCGCCCGTGCATGTCCTCGGTGATGTAGATCGCGCCGTCCGGGCCTTCCGCGAGACCGGTCGGTCGGTACGCGGACTGGCCGGGGTTTTTAATGGGACCAGAGCCTGTGAACCCATCGGCGAACACCTCCCAGTCACCCGTCACCCGGCCATCCTGCATCGGCACGAACACAACCTTGAAGCCGCCCTGCTCAAACGGTATCCGGTTCCAGGAACCGTGAAACACGATGAACGCACCCTGCGCATACCGGGCGGGCAGATTGCGACCGGAATGGAACAGCAGGTCGTTCGGTGCCCAGTGCGCGGGAAACGCGATCAGCGGTTCTTTGTAATTGCCGTCCGCTACGGCCTTGCCATCGCCACCATAACCGGGGTCGCGCATGCGCTGGTTGGTGCGCGGATCGTAATACGTGTATGGCCAGCCGAAATCATCGCCCGCTTCGGCGACATGAAATTCCTCGGCGGGGATCTCGGCGTTGTCTTGCTTCGAGTAGAAATCCGGGTTCATCATGCCGATGCTGTCACGGCCGTGCATAACGAAAAAGAGTTTGTCGGCCCACGGGTTCCACGCCATCGCGACGATGTTGCGCGTACCGGTGACATAGCGTTCACCGTCACGCACCTGGTCCTGATGTTGCTTGTCATCGCGAAATTTCCAGATGCCGGCCGAACGCTCGCGATGCGGACACGGGTTCAAACCCGGCGCGTGGAGCGCCATGCGCTTTGACTCGCAGGCATTCGACGGCGTACCCGAGTTCACGTACAGGTTGCCCGCACCGTCGAAGGCCAGCGTCTTGGTGCCGTGTGAACTGTTCATCGGGAAACCGCCGGCGAGGGGTTCGGCCACGGTCTGCGGCACGAGGTTGTCATCGAGCGCCATCCGGTAAACGACCTGGTCGGATGAGAAATACAAATGTCCGTCATGAATACGCACTTCAGTTGTGACGTCGCTCGGACCGAACGGCTTGATGATGTCAGCAACACCGTCGGCGTCTTCATCCCGTAAAGCGATCAGCGTGCCCCAGGCAGCTTTCTGCCCGAACATCCGCCGCTCGACACGGAAACTGCGCGCGACGTACACGTCGCCGTTTTCGCGTACCGCGAGATGCCGGGTGGCGCCGAGGCCGGGATGAAAAACAGTCGCACTAAAACCGTCAGGCACCACGATCGGTGGCAGCGGTTCATCGGCAAAACCCGTTACCGCCGCAAACATCATTATCGCGACAGCAACGACCCGGACATTGGTGTCAGACACCATCAATAACACACGCTGTAACGGGCCTCGGCGGCAATTAGTCATGGGTCATACTCATGTGGTTATTGGTGTCTGACACCATTATTGCATGAAGGGTTGGTCGTTGGTGTCTGACACTATCATCACATGGGCCTGTGGTAGCCTTCGGGGTATCCGGCGTCCGGTCGAATCGGGGGAGCGAGTATCACAATGAGGATTCCAGTCACATCCAGGATACGCAGACTTGCCTGCGCGACAATCAACTTCACGTTGTTGCTGTGGTTGCCCGGCCCTGCAGGCGCCGATGCCGACGCCGGGCAGAACGCAACCCTGGAACGCGGCCGCTACCTGGCGGAGACCGTCACACTCTGTGCCCATTGTCATTCAGCACCGAACGATGCGATCGACGGCAGGCCGCCGCTGGTCGCCAACTATGCCGGCATCGACTGCCCGGTCTGGGGGAAAGACGAAAATCCGCGCGGCAAAGACTCACAGGATTTCGTGACCTCGAAATTGTGCGAACCCAACATCACGCCGGATCCTGCCACTGGCATCGCCGGCTGGTCTAAAGCCGACATCATTCGCGCCTTCCGGGACGGGTTGCGACCCGATGGTGCGCCACTGCATCCCAACATGTGGCTGAACCTGCGCGCCGTCAGCGACGAGGATGCCGACGCCATCGCCACCTATATAAAGACACTCCCGCCGGTGGTTCACGAACAACCCGGCCGCGGCCGGGTGTTAAGCGACCGCATACACAAGGCCTCACTGGCCACTTTGCCGCCGTCACCCGCAAAAACGCCGGACCGGTCTGACGAAGCGGCCTACGGAAAATACCTGACGGACATCGGTCGCTGCCGATACTGTCACACCCCCAACGATGCTCCGGGGCGAGAACGAAAGGGCAAAGCGTTTACCGGCGGCGCCCGTTACTGGGTCGGCGGTCGTTACCTGCCGGGTGCAAGAGTCGTCGATACGCCCAACCTGACCACCCACCCCGAAGGCATCGGCGCCCTGAGCCGGGCCGATTTCATCACGTTGTTCAGGCTACGCGGCAGCGGCCGCGCAGCCACCCTGGCCACCAATACAGTGATGCCGTGGGTCACCTTCGCGGGCATGACGGACCAAGACCTCGGCGCCATCTGGGCCTACCTGCAAACCTTCCCGCCGCAGCCGACGTCGCGACCACTGGATTATGAATTTTGAGCTGGACGTAAAAGGTACCGTAAAAGGTACCGGGTTTATTTTCTTTCTTAAAAAATAAACCCGGTACCTTTTTTCGAAGATAAAAATTGGTGTCTGACACCAATTTACTTTGGGGGCTGACCAGATTTGCTATACCGTGTTACTCATGGACACGGACATTCCCTTTACCATTGCCGGAATCGCCACGGCCATCGCGGATGGGCAGACCTCAGCCGAGGTGGTAGCCGAAGAGTTGCTGGCGCGTTGCCGGAAGTTTGTGCACCTGAACGCGATTATCCGGCAGGAACCCGATGCACTGCTGGCCGCAGCGCGCGCGGCCGATATGCAACAACAGCGTGCAAATAAAACTCTCGGTCCATTGCATGGTGTGCCGCTGCTGATCAAGGACAACATCGACACACGGGATTATCCGACCAGCGCCGGTACGCCCGCGCTCGAACACGACATACCCGCGCACAATGCACCGGTCGTCCAGCGCCTCGTCGAGGCCGGGGCACTGATCGCCGGCAAGGCCAACCTGTACGAACTGGCTGTCGGCGGTACGAGTTTCAACCGCAAGTTCGGCGATGTCAGAAACCCGTGGCATACCGATCGCATGCCCGGGGGCAGCAGCAGTGGTTCGGCGGCAGCCGTTGCTGCGCGCATGGTTCCGGGCGCACTGGGTACCGACACGAACGGTTCGGTTCGCGTCCCGTGTTCGTTGTCGGGGGTTGCCGGTTTGCGACCGTCCTGCCAACGCTACCCGTACGGCGGCGTGCTGCCGGCGTCGCCGACCCGCGATGCCGTCGGCATCATGGCAACTTCGACCATGGATCTTGCGTTGCTCGATCACGTGCTCGCAAAGCCGTCACCGGTCACCGCATTTGAACCACTGCCGGATATAAACCTCGCCGGGCTCAGACTCGGACGACCGCGTGGAGAGTTTTATCGCGTCATGGATAACGCAACCGCCCACATCATCGACGCAGCCGTTGCTCTTCTACAGGATGCCGGCGCAGTCATCATCGATGCAGACCTGCCGGAGATTGCCAGACTGACAGCGCAAACCGCCTGGCCCATCTCAGCTTACGAAGTCGCCCGCGAGATGCCGGCCTGGCTCGAACAGCGGGGCACATCGCTGACCAGCGCAGACATTGTGACCAGCATTGCTTCACCCGTTGTGCGTGAACGGTTCAACCCCGATGTCGTGGATCTGGCCGCCCTCGAGCCGAAGTATCGTAAGGCTATGAATACATATCGTCCGCAACTGCAGCAAATACTCCAGGATTATTTTGTCGAACACGACGTGGCGGCGATGATCTTTCCGACCACGCCGTTCCCGGCGCCTGAACTGGCCGAAGATACCGCGGACCTGAAAATCAACGGCGAACTGATCAAACACGGCTTCACCGCTGTGATCAATAACACCGTTCACCAGAGTGCAGCTGGAATCCCAAGCCTGGTGATTCCAGCAGGACTGACCGACGACGGCCTGCCGATCGGCCTCAGTTTCGACGGTCCGCTCGGATCGGACCGCCGGCTAATGGCAATCGGTCGTGCGTTCGAACAAGTGCGGGGCGCGTTTCCGGAACCCGGGTGATTGGTGTCTGACACCAATTATATGTTATTTCTTTCGGGCCAACACGTAGATGGAATCACCGTCAGACATTTTTGCGTGTTTCTTGAGAGCGACGATATCGAATGATGTTTCCAGCATCTTCGTCAGGTCCTGCTCATTGTGATAGACAAGTTTCACATTATCGAAGGCAGTCTCGCCCTCGCCGAACCAGAGCGAATGCAGGATCAAGCCGTTGTCGCTGAGCAACTCATGCTGACGATTGAACGACTGTTGCAGTTCGTCCGGTGACAAATGAATAAGTGCCTTGTTGGAAAAGATGGCATCGAAGGTGCGATCCGTTTCAAGCGTGCGGGCGTCGAGATGCAGCAAATCCGCCGCAGGGTCTTGCTCGCGGTATCGCTGCAAAAACAGCTGCGAGAAATCCGAACCGGTCATCCGGTAACGCCGGCTCAACTTTTTGAAGTCTTTCCCCGGGCCAATCCCCAGTTCGAGCACGGCCGCCTGTTCCGGCAGGTGCTCGCCGAGTACGTCGATCAGTAATGCGCCATCGTGTGTCGGCGTGAACTTTGTGTAGCCATCAACCTTTTCTTCGTTTTCGTAAAAATTTTCTTCCATGTTCCCTGCCAACAGCGGTTTAAAAATGGTGTCTGACACCAGTATAAATAGGTGAATTGGTGTCTGACACCAATTAATTGATCTTAGCCGGATTCGCCACTCGCTATCTGCTCGAACGCCGAGAGCAAAACATCGCTCGGTTGTGCTCCGGAAAGTCCATGCTGACCATTGATGACAAAGAACGGTACGCCCGAAACGCCGCGTGCCTTTGAATTTGTAATATGTTCCTTCATCAGGGTCTCGTCCTCGCGGCCGGCGAGCCGCTTGGCTACCTCGTCCGCATCCATCCCGACCTCACCGGCGATCCGGGTCAGCACGGTGTGATCGCCGATGTCCTCGCAGTCGACATGATGTGCATGGAACAATTTCTCGGCCAGGTCGTTTGCGTCGAGTCCGTCATCGGCGCTCGCCCAGTACATCAGCACATGCGCAGACAGGGTATTGGGCGCCATCGCATCCGCATGACTGCCGAACGAAATGCCTTCCTCTTCGCCCGTCTGTTTGAGCCGGTCCACAATCATCGCGGCCCGCTCCGGTCCGAATATCTGCTGATAGTAATCCTGACGGTTAAGGCCCTCACGCGGAATGTCCGGACTCAACTGGAAGGGCTGCCACGCCAAAGTGACATCCAGATCGGGGCGCTCTGCCAGCGCCGCTTCCAGCCGGCGTTTACCGACATAACACCAGGGGCATACCCAGTCGGAAATCACCTCGAGGTTGATTGTTTTTTCGGGCATGGGGTCAGATCCCCCTGGAGTCTGAGCCCATTTCCAGCGCCGCAATTCGCTGCTCCAGCGGCGGATGACTCATAAACAGGGCACGCAGCCCCGACGGCTTACTGCCATGAATACCGAACGCGGCCATCTGCTCGGGCATAACCGATTGATCGGACGCATTTGCCTTCAGGCGTTTGAGTGCACCGATCATCTGGTGACGACCCGCGAGACTCGCACCACCGTTATCCGCCCGGAACTCGCGGCGACGTGAGAACCACATCACGATCATGCTTGCGAGTATACCCAGTACGATCTGGGCAATAATCGAACTGATGAAGTAACCGATACCCAGACCGCGTTCGTTCTTGAGGATCACGCGATCGACAAAGAAACCCACCAGGCGCGACAGGAACACGACGAAGGTATTCACGACACCCTGTATCAGGGCCATGGTCACCATGTCGCCGTTAGCCACGTGGCTGACTTCATGCGCGAGCACGGCCTCGACCTCTTCCCTGCTCATCGCCTGCATCAGTCCGGTGCTGACCGCGACCAGTGCGTTGTTCTTGTTTGCGCCCGTCGCAAACGCATTCGGGTCGGGCGAGTCGAAGATGCCCACCTCGGGCATGCCGATGTTCGCCTGTTGCGCCTGGCGCTGCACGGTGTTCACGAGCCATCGCTCGGTGTCATTACGCAGCTGCTGCGGATCGATAACCTGCACGCCCATGCTGCGCTTGGCCATCCACTTGGAAATGAACAGCGAGATGAATGAGCCGGCGAAACCGATGACCGCCGACATCACCAGCAGGGCCTGCAGATTCAGGTCGACCTGATTCTCGGCAAGAATACCCTCCAGACCCAGCAGGTTGAATACGATCGACAGGACAACCAGGATCGCGACATTAGTCGCCAGAAACATCAAAATTCTCATAACAGTCTCAGGTTGGCTCCGGATGATTTAAACAAAATAATGCGCCCTCTGCGGAACATCCACAACTAGTTAGATGGGGGTGCGGAGCTTCAGTTTCAAGCCGGGAAAATAAACCCGGCACCTTTTTCGGCACCTTTTCCTTTCACATCGGTTTGACTTTCAGCTGAATGCCTTCGGCCTGCTGCAGGTATTCGAAAATTTCCATCAGGTTGTTAGTGCGGGGGTTGCCGGTTTCACTGAGCATGCGCATCAGGCTTTCCGGTGTCTTGTCGATGTCCGCGCCCAGGCTCTGGAAACCGACTGTCGCATTGATGTAGTCGCGCAGCATCGTCTTGCCGACATCCGTTTCGCCGGCCAGCATGGCCTGTGCCGCGCGAGCCAGCAATGCCTGGCGAAAACCCGGATCACGCTCTACGCGAGCTTTGATCGTCTCCCTGAAATCCCTTGTCAGTGCCATGTCAAATCACTTCTTTGTTTACGCCGTTTGTAGTCTTTCCAGCGCGCCCTGGCCTTAAGAATATCGCCAGATTGCCGCTTCTTTGTGCCGCCACCCAACAGGATGATCAGTTCATCACCATCACGCCCGAAATAAATCCGGTAACCGGAGCCAAAATCGATCTTATATTCGAAGATGCCCGCACCCAGGAATTTCTGCTTCGACCGGTAACCGCGTGAAAGACGAACCAGTGCTAAACCGACTTCAGCTGCAGCTTCGCGGTTCAATCGGTCGAACCACCTGCGAAACGGGCTCCTGCCCCGCTCATCCAGGTACTCCAACAGCTCAGGCATATTACTAACCTATATGTTAGTATTAATCAAGGACGCGGCACAGAGTTTGCCAACGTGAAAGCCGGTCGATACCGCGATCAGGCTAACCTGAAGTCTGGGTAATTCAGGCGTGGCAGGACACGCCGATAACTGTTGGGATGATCAGGAATTGGAAAAGGTGCCGGATACCTTTCCCATGCTCACTTGATGCCGAGCACCTTATACTGGCCCTGCGTTCTTAATGTCACGGTAATCGGTGATTGACTCAGGTTCTTCCAGTACCAGCCATGAGTACCATCAAATGATGCGGTAAAAGTCCCGCGGACCTGATCGCCTGTACTGACGGTATAACTTTCAAAATAACCGGTCGTGTCCCCCTCCGGTTCGCCATGAAAGTCAAAATAAAGTTCGCCGTCGGTCGAGGACCAGTCATAGCGCATGGCCTCTCCCTTGACGAGATAAAACTTATACTCCAGGCCTTTCCCGGCAGGGACAACAATCGTTGCACTGTCCTCTTGCCACTCTGAATCCCGGGGGGTTTCGATCGGCTCAGAAGCGTTGTCTGTATTGGTTGAACTTGCCAATGGCATCAGTCCAATTGCTTCTCCTGCGCCCGTTGGGTCGATGCCGTATTCAGCGGGCAGTATGACGGTGATCAGAATGGCAGCCGCCAATACGGCTGAAATAATACTGGCCTTTAACAGCGTTGCCGGCGATTGAACGGTGACATCTATTTCGCCCCGGGTACCATCGCTGTGCTTCGATTCAGTCATAGTGCCACCTAAGCGGTTACAAAAAAGCCTGTGAGCTGAAAGCCCATCAACATCATGCCGCCGCTCATCAGAAGCGTATTGGTTACTGTTGAGAAATGCAGAAAACCGGGAGAACGACGCCAGTAACTGAGCGCAATAAACACGATGGTCAAAGCCAGGAACTGACCCAGCTCAACACCGACATTAAAGGAGATCAGGTTCTCCAACAGGCCGTCCTCCGGAATCTCAAACTCCTGTATTTTGGTCGCCAACCCAAAGCCGTGAAATAACCCGAAAATCAGCACCGCAAGCTTGGTGCTCGGTTGAAAACCGAACAAACGCCGGAGCCCGCCCAGATTGTCAAAACCCTTATAAACAATCGAAAAGCCGATAATCGCATCGATCAAATAGGGATTAACGGCGATGTCATTTAATACGCCCAGCAGCAGCGTCAGGCTATGCCCGATCGTAAAAAAGGTGACATACACCACCACGTCTTTGGGCCGATACAGAAAAAAGATCACGCCAACCAGAAACAGCAAATGGTCATAACCCGTCACCATATGCTTGGCCCCGATGTACATATAAGGCACAACAGCCACACCTTCGTTGGCAAGCAGAAATTGCCTGGTGGCGTCATCAACACCATGAGCCAATAAGCCTGCCGGAAAACCGAGGAGACACAAAAATAATATTTTCCGTGTCATCAATGCTGACCCAGACAACACATCAAAGAAACAAATTTGAAACCGAATAAATCAGGACCTTTCAAACGCCCCGTCAAAGTTTGCGTCATGAACCTGACCATCAGGACCGAGAAGAACGTACAGAGTCTTTTCCTGGCTTGCATTGTATAAGGACACAATCAAATACCTGATATTTTTCTTATGGATCTTCGCTTCGGTCTCGGCTTGCCAACTGGCATCCAGGGCCACGCCTGCTACGAGTTCGGATTTTTCAACGGCACTCCGTGCATATTCAGCTGCAGCTTCCATCGCTTGCTTATCATTTATTGGCGTACCTGGTCGCTCATCATGATCTGAATGGCTCAAGGCAAGAGAGGGCATCAATAGCGACAAACTCAAGCCAAGAACAGAAATAAGTTTACTCATTACACGCATGATCAATTTCCTTACTCATAAATGTACCGGGTTTATTTTCCTGACATCGACGAAGATTAGGTTAACATCTATGCAGGAAAATGCACCCGGCCCCTTTTTATGCACCGCTGTAGCTGTTACGTTCTGTTCATCATCGTCCTGACGGCCTGCGGGCAACCCACAACCGACGTCGACCTGCAGCGACTGATAGCGGCGGATCGGGAGCCGGGCAACTGGTTCACGGCCGGGCGCGATCTCCAGCAAACCTATCATTCGCCGCTGACGCAGATTCACCCGGGCAATGCCGGCGAACTCGGCTTCGCCTGGCAGCTCGAGACCGATACCGTCAACGGGCTCGAAGCGACGCCGATTGTTATCGACGGCGTGCTCTATACAAGTGGTCCCTGGGGTGTCGTCTACGCCGTCGATGCAAGCAACGGCACGGAATTGTGGCGCTACAACCCAGAGGTCGCCGGAAAATACGGGCGCAGGACCTGCTGCGACATCGTCAATCGCGGCGTCGCGGTCCGCCGCGGCAAGGTCTATGTTGGTGCGCTCGACGGACGGTTGATTGCCCTCGATGCCAAAACCGGCGAACCGGTCTGGGAAGCAGACACGGTCGTCGACCCCGAGCGAATGCTGACGATCACCGGCGCGCCCTATATTGCCAAAGACATGGTCGTGATCGGCAACAGCGGCGCAGAATTTAATGCCCGCGGCTACTTCACGGCCTACGACCTCGATACCGGCGCGTTACGCTGGCGTTTCTTTACCGTCCCCGGCGACCCGTCACTGCCGTTCGAACACGAAGAGCTCGAAACGGCCGCGAAAACCTGGGATCCGAACAGCCTGTGGGAAGTCGGCGGCGGCGGCACGGTCTGGGACGGCATGGCTTACGATGCCGAACTCAACCTGCTGTATGTCGGCACCGGCAACGCCACGCCGTACCTGCGCAAATTCCGCAGCCCGTCCGGCGGCGACAACCTGTACCTCGCGTCGATACTCGCGATTAATCCCGACACCGGCCGGCTCGCCTGGCATTACCAGACGGTGCCCGGGGAAAACTGGGACTACGCGGCCACGCAGAAAATGATTCTCGCGGACCTTGAAGTCGACGGGCGTCCGCGCAAGGTGTTGATGCAGGCACCGAAAAACGGTTTTTTCTATGTGCTGGACCGGGAGACCGGCGCGTTGCTGTCGGCGAAACCTTTCGTGCCGGTGAACTGGGCATCGCATGTCGACCCTGACACCGGGCGGCCGGTCGAGACCGGTCAGGGGGAATATTTTGACGAACCGAAACTGATTTTCCCATCACAGATCGGCGGACATAACTGGCAACCGATGGCGTTCAATCCGGCCACCGGGCTGGTCTATATCCCCGCGATGGAAGCGCCGATGATTTTTCTGAACCTCGTTCGGGGCGAATTCAAGTACAACCCGAAGCGGATGAACGTCGGCGGCGTTGGCGTCTTTCCGGACCTGGACAACCCCGACAAGAAGAGCCGGTTTGCCGGCGCCCGGGTGCCGGCGCTGTCGGGATTAACGGCGGGCCAGCCCGACCCGAGCATGCACGGATTCCTGCGCGCCTGGGACCCGGTCAAACAGGCGGTGGCCTGGGAGATCGACACGTCGGGACCCTGGGAAGGTGAGTTCCCGGCGATCTGGAACGGCGGCGGCGTGTTGACGACGGCCGGTAACCTCGTGATCCAGGGTTATGCCACCGGCGAACTGAAGGTGTATACGGCCGATACCGGGAAACTACTGCACACTATTGTTGTAGGCTCGAGCATCATGGCCGCACCAATGACCTATACGGTCGACGGCGAACAATACATCGCGGTCATGGCCGGTTACGGCGGCGCGGTCGGCCTCGGGTTCTTCCCCGCGGGCAGCGCTGCTAATAAATACGGCAACAGCGGTCGCATCGTGGCCTTCAGGTTAGGCGGCGGGCCGGTACCGAAACGCCCGCCCCTGGTTCACGACGATGTGATTCCGAAACCACCGGAACAAGACGTGGCACGGAAGACCAAAGGCCAGGGTGCCTTCCTGTTCGCGATCAATTGCGCGCGCTGTCACCAGAACAACGGGCCCGGCGTCATTCCCGACCTGCGTTACATGTCGGCGGCAACCCACGAAGCATTCAATGCAATCGTGCTCGAAGGCACGCGCGCGGAACGCGGTATGGCTGCATTCGCCGATGTCCTGACCGAAGAACAGGCGGACGCGATCCACGCACACCTGATCGGACTTGCGCAGCGGGCCTGGAAGAAACAACAGGCGGCCAGGTAAAAGGTACCTTTTGCCATGGGCCGCGGAATCGACCTATAGTGCGAAGCATGTCAACGATCGTCATCACCGGCAGCACGAAAGGCATCGGCCGCGGACTCGCAGCCGGCTTCATCGAGCGCGGCCACAGTGTCGTCATCTGCAGTCGCCGCCAGGCCGATGTCGATACCGCGGTCGGCGAACTCGACGCGGCAGGGACTGACCCCCTCGGGGTCTGTCCCCAGACCACGGAATCGACCTATATTGGGCGCTGCACGGGACGGACCTGTGATGTCAGCAGCAAAGAGGAACTGCAGGCTCTGTGGGATCATGCCGTCGCTACCTTCGGCGCGATCGATATCTGGATCAACAATGCCGGCACGGCGATGACCCGGCATGAAATTCACGAACTGCCCGAAGCCATGACCCGAACCCTCGTCGACAGTAATTTGCTCGGCACGACCTTTGCCTCACAAGTAGCGATCGACGGCTTTCGCAAACAGGGTCACGGCGCACTGTACAACGTACTCGGCGGCACGTTCGAGGGCAGATTCATGGTGCCGAACATGGGGGTGTACAGCGCGACGAAGGCCGCGGTGCATACGCTGACCCGTTACCTCGTCAAGGAAAACAAGGATCAGAATATTATCGTCGGCTCGATCAGCCCCGGAACGCTGATCTCCGATAACTGGCTCAACGAACAGAAGACACTGAGCCCGGAGGAGTGGGAGAAGTTCAAACCGATCATGAATATCCTGTGCGATCACGTCGAAGACGTGGCGCCGTGGCTCGTCGATCAGATCCTGGCCAACAAGAAACAGGGGCGGCGCATCGCGTGGATGAACAACGCGAAGATGATGCAACGCTTTTTCATCGCCAAGGTTCTCGGGCGCAAGCGGGACATGTTCAGCCGTTACGGGCTATGAAAATAAACCCGGTACCTTTTTGGGTACCTTTTTGAGAAAGTTTCTCGCCATTCTCGTTCTGTTGATACTCGTCGTCGTACTGGCGATCACGGTTTATTTTTCATGGCTGCCCCGGTCCGCAGCGCCATCAGCTGAAACAGTCGAATTCACGCCCGCCCGGTTAGCACGGGGGGATTATCTTTTTAATGCCGTACTCGGTTGTCCGGTCTGCCACTCGGAAAGAGATTTTTCCCAGTTTGGTGCGCCGCCTCTGCCGCCCTTCGGCGGTGGTCGAGTGTGCATGGAACCGGGCAAAGAGGTATTTGGGCCTGCGGTGGCTGGCGGACTGCCGGGCACCATTTGTTTTCGCAATATCACACCCCATGCGTCGGGTATAGGCACCTGGAGCGATGGTGAAATACTGCGCGCCATGCGAGAAGGCATTGATCATGACGGTAACGCGCTGTTTCCGATTATGCCCGCTTACATCTATCGCCATCTGTCCGACGAAGATGCACATTCGGTACTGACCTACGTGCGGCAGCTGGACCCGGTCGACAACCCGCTGCCGGACACCGAGGTGAACTTTCCGCTGAACTGGCTGATGCGCTTATTGCCCCGGCCCCTCCCGATGAATCCGACCCGGTCGCCTATGGGCAATACCTGATCACTGTGGCTCGCTGCGCTTTTTGTCATTCACCGCGAGATTCCGCCAACCGTCAACCGATTGAAGGCCTGGAATATTCCGGCGGGGTCGCCTTTTTCGGGCGTGACGGTGTGTTTTACTCCACCAACCTGACAACCCACCCCTCAGGCCTGGATGACATGCGTGAGGATGAATTCATCGCCTTGTTCAGACGCGAGGCAGATCCAACCCGCACGGAACTCAATCTCATGCCATGGACGTACTTCGGGAACATGGCCGATGCTGACCTGGCTGCGATCTATGCTTTCCTGCAGACGGTGCCTGCGATTGGAAACTGAATAGCGGACAAGGTACCGCTACCTTTTCCGATCCCGTACCTTTTCCGCGTACAATCAACTCTCATCGTATAAAGGATTCCACCTGCCATGACCATTCTCGTAATCGGCGCCACCGGCAATGTCGGGCGCCCAACGGTTGCCGGCTTACTCGCTAAAGGTGAGTCGGTGCGTGCTTTGAGTCGCTCGGCAGATAATCTGGCCTCGTTGCCGGATGGCGTAGACGGCGTCATCGGCGACCTGGAAACCGGTGATGGCCTGGTTGAGGCCTGTACCGGTGCCGACAAGCTGTTTTTGATCACCTCCAATGGCGAAACGGAAACCGCCCGCGGCCTGAGGGCCGTGCAAGCAGCCATCTCTACCGGCGTGCAACACATTGTTTTTCTTTCGGTCGCTGATCCCGGTAAAGAACCTGCCGTTCCTCACTATCGCGCCAAGTTGCCCATCGAGGATGCGATCCGCAACAGCGGTGTCGAATACACCTTTCTACGGCCCAACTTTTTTATGCAGACAGATTTGTCTGTCATCCCCGTCATCAGGGAACACGGCGTCTATGCCATGCCGATCGGATCGATTGGCCAGAACCGGATCGATACCCGCGACATCGTCGACTGCGCGGTGCGCGTTTTAACTGAAGACGGTCACGCCGGTGCCGACTATCACCTGCACGGACCCGACACCATTAACGGACCCAAGGCTGCCGAAGTGTATGGCAAACACTTCGGTCGCGACGTCTTTTATGGCGGCGATGATGTCGATCAATGGGGCAAGCCTGTCGAGGCCTTCCTGCCGCCCTGGTTACTCGATTCATTGAAGAAGATGTTTTTGGGACAACAGCTGAATGGCGGTGTCGCCGATGCGGCCGCAATTAATGCTGCGAGCGTTGCCGTCGGCCATCCGTTACGTACGTTTGATGCGTTTGTGGCGGAACTGGCGGACTAACGTAGCCGATGGTGTCTGGCACCAATTAAAAATCAGAAAATAAACCCGGCACCTTTTTATTTACGCTCGAAGGCTGAATAAATCCGGCCGAAAGTCGCTTCGCTGCTGACTGACTCGACGACCAGCCGTGCGACTTCTTCGCGACCGATCAATCCAACGGCAGAAGTCTCCTGTGTCAGGAAGCCCTGATTATTTTTCGGTTTGTCTTTGAGAAACCCGGGGCGAATGATCGTCCAGGTCAATCCGGAATCAACCAGGTGGCGTTCTGCTTTTTCTTTCTCGACCAGTACCGGGGCCAGGGCTTGCAACATCTTGGCCGGCGCCGCGGCCCGACTGTCGCCTGCGCCGATGGAGGTCACCAGGATAAAGCGATTAACGCCCGCGGCTTTGGCACCATCGATCGCATGGATGTTGCCCACGGAGTCCACCGTAAAGCCGTGATCCCAGCTACCCCCCAGCGTACTGATGGCCGACTCGAATTCACCGGCGGCATAGGCACGGGTGACGGATTCCATATCCATGGCATCGCCCACCGTGGTGGTCACCCCGTCGATGGCATTCAGTGCCGTCAGATCGGACGTTTCGCGTACCAGGACGGTCACGGCTTCGCCGCTCTCTTTGAGTTGGCGAACCGTTTCCAGCCCGATGCCGCGAGTGCCGCCAAAGACGAGCACGTCGGCGAAGATCGTAAAAGACAGGCTGAAGAACACCAGCAGGGCAGAGATTTGAGTCAATACTTTATTTTGCATAGCGCAAGCATCCTGAGAGAAAAGTGTGGTGTCAGACACCGTTTAACATGAAAAATAAACCCGGTACCTTTTTTGTACCTTTTTCAATCCACCCGATGCAGCGTAATATCCAGCTCCGCCACATCCGCCTGGTGCGCGCTGCCATTCAGCGGGAACCGAATCGGTTCCGAACTCCCCCATACGTAATCGCCTGCCCGTGGTAGCGGCTGGAATCCCTTTTGCATCTGCAAATAGGCAAACAGGCGAAACTTACCGCTGATCAATTTCTCACGATAAAAGGTACAGGCCGGTACGGTCATGACCAGCGGCTTATCGAGGCCAATATTCGGCGCCAGGACCTGGTTGTAATCCGTGCCGCCGTCCGGGGGGCGTGCCGGCGGCATGCGCCAGTCCGCCTCTTTGTACCAGAAAACCATGAGTTGATGAGGCTGCGCCTCGAGTGATTCCGGTACATGCAGCGTCACCCGCACCGCATCGCCTCCGGTACACACATCTGCGTCGCAATCTGCCGTCAGCTCTGGATCTGACACATAGTCATCCACGTCGATGCAGGTACCGCTCGCCACGCACTCGGGAATCGGGCCGGCGTTATCGCGCACGCAGCGCACATCCGCGTAGCTGCAGTTGTGATTGAAACCCACGGCTCCGGTGTCGAAAGTCACATAGGCCGTCCAGTGTTCCGGATCATCGCTCGGCCGGTCGCTCGCCCAGGTTTCCAGTCGCTTGCCTGCTACCGCGGCCACGTCCGACCTGTCGCAGCGCCCGGTTAATGCAGACTTCCAGTAGCAACCGTTAGCAGTCGGGCCTTCCAGCAGTGTGCCGCCGTGACAACTGCGATTAAGGCCGTCAAACGTGCCTGCGCCGACCGAAACCCTGCAATCGCCGTTGGGTTGCGTGGGCTCATGGCCGGCAATGAGGGTGCGCAATTCATCGATATTGGGTACCCGCCAGTCCGCATAGCCGCCGAGCACCAGTGACTCGCAATAGGGTTGCGCCTCGCCCGCGGTCAGCCCGACATCCTCAGGATCCAGGCCGGCCCGTTGCGGATTCTGCCAGCACAAATCGGTCTCGGCATCACACCAGACGTGTGCGGATTTGTTATCGGCGATCACAGTGCCGGCGTATAACAATCCGCATAACAAAGCCAGCATGAGAGGGGTCTGACCCCCTTGGGGTCTGACCCCGTTAATCGGGAAAAGGTGCCGGATTAATTTTCCAGACATAGCCATACCGACATCCTAACACCCCCCTCAACTCGCACATCAATCTGCATCGGGTGCGCTTTACCGGTTTAAAAAACTTCGGGTGCCAAAAATAAACCCGGCACCTTTTTCGGCGTAACCCCCCCGTTTATGGAATCATGCCGACCATGATTTCTATCATCGTCAATGACCGCGAAGTCACCGTCGACGTCGAGGACGACACGCCCCTGCTGTGGGTGCTGCGCGACACGCTGGGGCTGACGGGTACCAAGTTTGGTTGTGGCATCGCCGCCTGCGGAGCCTGCACGGTCCATGTCGACGGGCAGGCCGTACGCGCTTGCGTCATGCCCGTTGCGGCCGTCGCCGGCAAACAGATCAAAACCATCGAAGGGCTTGAGGTCGATGGGCCCAAGGAAGATAGACCCGGGGAAGATAGACCCGGGGAAAATAAACCCAGAGAAGATAGGCAATTACATAAGGTGCAGCAGGCCTGGATCGATCACCAGGTGCCGCAATGCGGATACTGCCAGTCCGGCATGATCATGGCCGCCGTCGCGTTGCTGGAAAAAAATCCCAACCCGAGCGACGCAGACATCGACCAGAATATGACCAATATCTGTCGCTGTGGCACCTATCAACGAATCCGCCGGGCCGTGCATACGGCGGCGAAAGAATAGAGGTTCGGCACCATGCCGATACGCGACACAGTCGTAAAAATTGCCCGCCGCACGTTTCTGATCGGCGGCGCCGCACTGACCGATGGTCTTGTCGTCGGCTATGCCGTGCTGCGCGAAAAACCCGGCACCGCCGGTTTCGAAGACTCGGGAGAACCCGGTACCGCGCTGAATGCCTGGGTCAAGATTACGCCGGACGGTGACATCATCCTGGCCGTGCCGCGCGCGGAAATGGGTCAGGGCGTCTATACGTCGGTCGCGATGCTGATCGCCGAAGAACTCGAAGTGGACCTCGCGGACATCAAGGTCGAACACCCGGATCTCGATGGCAAATACTTCAACAGGTTTGCGATGCGCGACCAGACGCCGATCGATTTCGCGCCGGCGCTCTGGATTGTCGAACGTATCGGCGCGCGCATTCCGATGGTCGTGACCGGTTCCAGCTACACGATTCGCGATGCGTGGGCGACGATGCCGGTGGCCGGCGCCGCCGCCCGCGAAATGCTGATCGCCGCGGCCGCAGAACGCTGGGGCATCAGCACCGATGCCTGCATTGCCCGCGCAGGTCATATCATCAACCGGACAACGCAAGCCAAACTCAGTTACGGTGAACTCGCCACAGCCGCCGCGACATTCGACGTCCCTGCGAATCCCCCGCTCAAGGATCCGGCCGACTACCGACTGGTCGGCACTCCGGCACCGCGCGTGGACGTGCCGGACAAGGTGACCGGCGACGCAGCCTTTGCGATCGATATCGAACTGCCGGACATGCTGTATGCCGCCGTGCGTCCGTGTCCTATGTTGGGCGGTCGACTCGAGTCTTTTAATGCCGCCAGCGTCGAGGCGATGCCCGGGGCCGTTGGCGTCGTCAAAGTAGACATTGGGGTTGCGGTCGTGGCCGACAGTTACTGGCGCGCACGCAAGGCCGTCAATGCGCTGGATATTGAATTCACGGCCGCCGACGGTGCGCCACTGAATTCTGAATCAATTAAACAGAATTATTACCAGGAACTCGACACACCGACCGAGCTCTATACCGTGCACGACGACGGCAACACGACCGCGGCGCTGAATACAGCCGCACAAACCATCGAAGCGGTGTACGAAGTGCCGTTTCTCGCCCACGCATGCATGGAACCGATGACCTGCACAGTGCGTATTGACGGCAATGGTGATGAAGCCAGAGGCGAAGTCTGGGTCGGCTCGCAATCGCCGACGATGGCGGCCTCGGGTGTTGCCGCAGGTGCGGATATCGAACGGGACAACGTGACGTGTCATATCACGTACATGGGGGGCGGCTTCGGGCGACGCGCGGAAATGGACTGGATAAAGCAGGCCGCGCAAATTGCACGCACCGTGCAGGGCCGACCCGTCAAACTGATCTGGTCGCGCGAGGATGACATCGTGCAGGACATGTACCGGCCCGTGGCAGTCGCCCGGTTTAAAGGCGGCCTCGATACTGCAGGCCAACCCGTGGCTTGGTCGAACCGGATCGTCAGCCAGCCGGTAACCGTCAGCTTCCTCGGACGCTCGATGTCCGGTGTACCGCTGACGGCCGAACAGGACCTGACGATGACCGAAGGCGCCACGGAACTACCGTACCGGCTGGGCAAAGTGCTGATCGAGAAGGTCGCCATGCACCTGCCGATTAATGTCGGCAACTGGCGTAGCGTCGGCCACTCGTTCAACGCGTTTTTCAAGGAAAGCTTCATCGACGAACTGGCGGTCGCCGCACAAAGCGATCCGTATCAGTATCGTCGTGAGCTGCTCGCGGACGCACCTAAGCACCGGGCCGTGCTCGATCTGGTCGCCGAACGATCCGACTGGGACACGCCGCGCGATACTAACCAGGGCCGCGGGATTGCACTGCACGAATCGTTCGGCACAATCGTTGCACAGGTCGCCGACGTAACCGTGTCTGCCGACGGCTCCGTACGCGTCGACAAAGTCGTCTGCGCACTGGACTGCGGCAGCGTCATCAACCCGGACACGGTCGAGGCACAGATAGAAAGCGGCATCGTGTTCGGTTTATCGGCGGCGCTGTACGGCGAGATCACGATCGAGGACGGCCGCATCAAAGAACAGAATTTTCCGCAATACGATGTCGTGCGACTGAAAGGCATGCCGATCATCGAAACACATATCGTGCCAAGCACGGCCTCCCCGGGCGGCATCGGCGAGCCGGGCACGCCACCGATTGCAGCGGCCGTGACCAATGCCATTTACGATGCCGTCGGTGTCCGGGTGCGGCGTTTGCCGATTAAGAAGGTGGTGGTTTAAATGGGGTTTTAAAACCCCTTCTGTCATACCCCAGCTCGCCCCCGATAGAATGAAATCCGCGGCCTCTTGCCGGTTTTCCCAACCATTCTGGCCAGGTAATCAATACTAAATTCGTTGATTTTCCCTTTCATTATTTTGCTCATTTTCGGTTGTGTGGTGCTAAAGAACTCTGCTGCTGCCTGCTGAGTCAGCTTTTTTCTACGCACGTATTTCTCGATTTCAAGAGCAATTTGCACACGCATTGCAAGCACATCCGCTTCCTCCCGGGAGAATCCCAGATCAGCGAATACATTTCCTTTTGTAACGTGCCTTTTACCCATTGCATCCTTCCTCGTGAGCGTGTCGCATCAATATGCAGAGGTACCGCTGCTAGATTTCCCTGAATCTCTTTCGCGCGATCTCAATATCCCGTTTTGAGGTTTTCCTCGATTTCTTTTGGAAAGTGTGCAGAACAAAAATGCCTTCCCGTTTACGGATCACGTAGATTGCTCGATATTGTCCCGACCGATCTCTGGCCCGCAGTTCACGCACACCACGCCCCACCGTCGCCATTGATTCAAAATTCCGTGGCACCACCCCAACCTGCAAGCGAAATATTTCGCTGCCCAAAACCACTTTGATACCCGTAGGGAAATTCCGCAAGACCTCCAGAGAATCTCCCAACCAGATTACATCCCGCAGCACCTCATCCATGCAAAAAATATCCTTTATTTAGTATATCTGTCAACCTGCTATTAGACTAATTTTGGTATATTTACGACCTGCTGTCAGGGCCATCAGCCACACCGTAAAAGCGAGGGATTTGCTTTTAACGCAAACAGGCAGAAGTCGAGGTTGCGCGATTCAGGCGTAACCGGACATGCGCAAAACTGTGGAGATTGTCAGGAATTACTAATTGGTGCGGCCTCAGGGGTCTGACCCCATTTAAACGGGTGCGAAAAATAAACCCGGCACCTTTTTAGAATGCTTTGTGTTGAAATTGGTGTCTGACACCATTTAAACGTAGCTGCGGATGGCAACCGAAAAATTCAGTCTCTTCTCGGTGGCGGCGATCGTCATTGCCAATATGATCGGCACCGGTGTGTTTGCCACGCTCGGCTATCAGCTGGTCGACATTCAATCGGGCTTCGTGATTCTTTGCCTGTGGGTGCTGGGCGGACTCGTGGCTGTTTGTGGTGCCCTGTGCTATGCAGAGCTGGGCGCCCGCCTGCCGCGCTCCGGCGGGGAATATAATTTTCTCGGCCGGATTTACCATCCGCTGGCCGGATTCATAAGCGGCTGGATATCGGCCACCGTGGGTTTTGCCGCACCGACGGCGCTGGCGGCGATTACGTTCGGCACCTATCTGTCTTCGGTGTTTCCGGTTCTGCCACCCCTGTTACTGGCCACGGCACTGGTCGTGATCCTGGCACTGGTGCATGCGACCAGCCACCGCTACAGCGCAGGCCTGCAAAATATTTTTACGCTGGCCAAGATCTGCGTCATCGTCGTGTTCTCGGTCACGGCGCTGGTCGTAGTCGATGCGTTTCAGCCGATACGCTTCGTGCCGGATTCGACCGACATCGGGGCGTTTGCCAGCGGCACCTTTGCGGTCGCACTGATTTATGTCGGCTACGCCTACAGCGGCTGGAACGCGGCAACCTACCTGATCGACGAGATCGACAACCCGGCCCGAATCCTGCCGCCCGTGCTCGCGGTGGGCACCGGTATCGTCATGCTGTTATATGTATTACTGAACAGCGTGTTTCTGCTGGTCGCGCCGGTCGACGCGCTGACCGGACAACTGGAAGTCGGCACCATCGCCGCCGGCTATGCGTTCGGCGATCTCGGCGCCACGATCATCGGGGTAACGGTCGCGCTGTTGCTGGTGTCGACCGTCAGCGCCATGATCGTCGCCGCACCCCGCGTGCTGCAGGTCATCGGTGAGGATTACTCGATCTTTCGCTACCTGAGCCGCGTCAACAATCACGACATCCCGGCCAGGGCCATCCTGATCCAGGGCATGATCGCACTCGTCTTCATGTGGAGCGCCTCGTTTGAAAGCATCCTGATATTTGCCGGCGCCACGATGGCTTTAAATACCTTGTTTGCCGTCATCGGCCTGATCGTGCTGCGCCGGCGCCAGTCCCATCACGAGACCGGTCACGTTGCCGCCGCGCGACCGGTCTTCAAGGTGCCCTGGTATCCGCTCCCGCCGATCATCTTTATCGGCGTCACGGGTTGGACGCTCGTGTACCTGGTCATCGAACGACCCGTCGAGATCCTGTTCAGTGTCGGGATTATCGCGACCGGCGCGGCAGGCTATTTCATGGCAAAGCGTTTTTAAATGACGCTATCTTTCCACGGCTGCACAGCAGTCGTGGAAAGATCTGAAGCGGAATTTATGCCCGGTGAACCACTGGTTTGCCGGGCTAGGTAACACAGGCAATGCAGTTTCAGGATATCTGGGGTCAGACACCAATTTTAAAGACGCTATCTTTCCACGGCTGCACAGCAGTCGTGGAAAGATCTGAAGCGGACAATGCCCGGTGAACTATGTGTTTGTCGGGCCTGGTAACACGGGCAATGCAGTTTCAGGATATCTGGCAGGATATCCGGGGTCAGAGCCTTATTTTTCGCTCAAGTGCGGGTCTCCGAAAGAATCGTATTCTGTTTTCTGATCCAGCCGGCCGTCACCGGTTGAATCAAACTCAGACTCGACAACCTTTCCGAATGCATCGAAGTAAATGACCTTTTTCCTGAGGTTCGTGAACGGGTCGTACAATTCAGAACTGGTCAGCACGCCGTTCTGATAATTGTTGTGAACATCCCGGGTGCCGTCTGCGCTTGAATCGATCCTTCCGACCGCCGGTATGCCACGCTCGTATTGCACGGTCTGCTCGAATGTCCCGTCAAAGTCGTTATCAGCCTTCATGGACTCGAGAACGCCATCAAAACCGTAATTCCACAGCAGATCGATATTCCCGTCGCCGTTGCGATCGTGCTCGATCTTGCTGATCAGATCTCCCTGCCGGGTGTGAATCTCATCCAGGTTGCCGTCGCCGTTGTGGTCGAAGCCCTCGCTCGATCCCGGGAACCGATAGAGGAGAAACAGAGCAATCGCTGCGACAACGACGCCTGCCAGGAAAAACTTGACGTTCTGGCTACTGATTAACGGTTGCTGATCTGACACTGCTCGCAACTCCTTAGACTCCAAGCTTTAAGTAATAAGCTTAGCAAATATGAAAAGGTGCCGGGTTTATTTTCCGGTCAGCGCGACCGTGGTCAGACCTTGGCAACAAATAAACCCGGCACCTTTTTCACCTGCACGATGATCGTCATCCGATTTTTACTCTGACCCTATTTATTCCCTGACTTGACTTCCCGTCCACGATGGATTCTGCTATCCCGCAATGGATCGGGACTCCTGCATCGCGTTCATCGAGCATGACTATTTCGGCAGCGTCAGCGCCGGCGATCTCGATGCGACGATGGCCTGCTTCACCGAGGACGCCCGCGTGGCAATCCGGCACGGTGACCAGGCGGTGCGTCGGTTCGCCGTGCAATCGACGGCTGACGCGGATCCGCTCGAGGATTTTTACCGGCACCTGTGCGGCAACTACGAAGCCTGGTTCGGCGACTTCTGGCACGTCGTCGACACGGCTGACGCGCGCGCCGCGAGCCGGTTCACCGTGCGCCTGACGCCCAAAGCCGACGGGCGCTACGCCGATGCGGGAGAACAAACCCTGCTGAACTGCAATTTTTTCGAGTTCGACGGGGCGAAGATCCGCGACATGATCATCTACTACGCGAACCCCGGGTCCGCCAGCCCCTATGGCAATCAGGTCGGGCCAACCGGTTACCCGCGGGGATAAGGAGAACCAGCCATGAAACGCGTGCAGACCGAAGCGCCGCCACTGACCGAAGAAGAAAAGGACTGGATCGCCAGGAACGCGGCCGCGCAGCGCGAACGGCACGCTGCGATCGTGGCCGAGATGGAGGCCCTCACCCCCGAACGCGACGCCTGGATCGACGGTTTCTTCGAGCGCATCCAGACACGCGGCTTCAACACCAACTGCGATGAACGGCAGATCATCGACAAGGATGAGCTCCCCGAGAAACCCGACCGCCCCTTCAAGGTCACGTTCTGATGGCCCGCCCGCACATCGAGCCCTACGTCGAACTCAACGACGATTACCAGCCCTTCACGCTGCGCGACTTCCCTCAAGGCGCGCATTACAAGGTGCTGAGCCTGGACGAAGACACCGGCGCCTGCAGCCTGAAGATGCGCTTCGATGCAGGTTACAGCCGGCCGCCCGGCATGAGCTATTCCGACGCAGAACTATTCGTCCTCGAGGGGCGCGTGCAAGTCGGCGAACACACGTATGGCCGCGGCCAGTACTTCTTCATCCCGGCGGGTATCTCGATGGGTGCGATGCACTCGGCCGATGGTTTCGAGGCGCTGGTGTTCTATAACGACGGGCCGCCGAGCCACGTCGAATCCGATCAGCATCACGAGCTGGCGCTACATGAAGCCTTTGTATCGACAAATGCCTATCTCGATGCGCCCTGGCTCGGCACAGCGCGGCGCAACCCCGGCGTCGCCAGCGGCTTCGCCGTCAAGTCGCTACGCATGAACCCGGCGTCCAAGGCCAACACCTTTTTATACGCCGCGATCCCGGAGTTCATGCAGGACAATATTTCCTATCACGACTGCGCCGAAGAGGCCTATCACATACACGGCGACTGCTCGATGATGCAATTCGGCGAGTTGCCGACCGGCGGCTACTTCTGGCGGCCCGCCTACATCAACCACGGATGCTTCTGGTCAAAACACGGCTGCATCGCGCTGGCCCGGATCGACGGCGAGCTCTATAACTACTTCCACTACAACCCGTGGACCACGCCGGACGAAAACGCGCGGAGAGCGGCGTCGATGCTATATAAAGAGAAGCCGAATCTCGTTGAGTGGACGACACGGGGCGGCCACAACCATTAAAAAGGTGCCTTTTCAGGCAGCGTGCGGGATAGCATCAGCAGGGGCCGATTCCTCAACGCGTCTGCGCCAGGTTTCCGGACGTCGCTTCTGATGATAAACCGCGACGATGCGAAGTTGTTTTGCTTCACGATCGACCCGGTAGATGACGTAAAAAGGAAATCGGCGCAGAGTCAGGCGCCGATAAGATCGAAAAACACGAGGAGCCAGCTCCGGATTAGTCGGCAAAAGAGAGACCGTACGGTATAACTCGTTAATGAAGTCGACACCCAGACTGCGGTGGAGCCGAGTGTAAGAACGAGCGATCGATTGCACATCCCAGGACGCCAGGCTTGAGAAGCTTAGCTTCATTCGGCCACTATTTTTCGGAGCTCCCGGAAGACCTCTTCTGCCGGAATCAGCTCCATTCTGCCTTCAGCGTATTCCTTTTCACGTCGCTCAACCTCTGCCAGCCACGCCTTTTCGATCTCGGGATCTGTCCAGCCTTCGCCGTGCGGGGCAAGCAACCGCACAAGTGCCTCGCGCTCATTTTTCTGTAGCGCGAGCGCTTCGGCATAGATGGTTTCGGCCTTATCAGTCACACATTCAACCGCTATGAGTAAGGCTTATCGTTACCGCTTGATGCCCTGCCCGGTTCTGCATGAGGGTCATCAGGCAGTGGCAGGCTCAACCGCAGGAGTACTTCCAGAATCTCCCTTTCGTCCGGGGTGAGCTTGAGCGCATCCTGGTAGATTTCTTCAGCTGTTCTGGGCATGCCGACATCCTAACACCGCCCTCAAGTCGCGAATCAAGCTGTATCGGGTGCGTTATGCCGGAAAGGCAAAAGGGGACAGACCCCAGGGGGGTCAGTCCCCGGCCGTGATAAGGGGACTGGTCCCCCTGGGGCCTGTCCCCGTTAAATCCAAGGGTCTGGCCCCCCTGGGGCCTGACCCCATTTAAACGTAGCGCTCAAACCAAGCGAGCATCCGCCGCCACCCATCCTCGGCCGCTTCCTTGTGATACAGCGCAGCCCGGTAGTCGGTCTGGAAACCGTGGTTGGCGCCTTCGTACACAATAATCTCCGACGGATCATTCGCCTTGGTCAATTTCTCGCGCATCTGCTCGACCATCTCGAGCGGGATGCTCATGTCATCACCGCCGTCAGTTACTCAACATGAAGGTATACTCAGCAAAACACTCAATGAAGGCTCACTGTCATGGAACTTTACGGCGCTCTTGCTTCTCCTTATGTCGCTCGTGTCATTTTATTTGCCCGGCTCAAAGGCATTGACCTGCCGCCGGCCGAGGTGCCGGGCGGGTGGTCCGGCAGCCCGGAATACAAGGCGCTCAGCCCGATCGGCAAGATTCCGGCGCTGAATGTCGACGGCCAGTGCATTCCGGAATCGGAAACCATTTGCGAATACCTGGAAGATACCTATCCCGACACGCCGGGCTTGCCGGCCGACGCTTTTGGGCGTGCGCAGTCGAGAACCATCTCGCGCATCGTCGATCTGTATATGTCCCCGATCTCCAGCGAGCTGGCACGGCAGGTCAACCCCGAGAAACGGGACGACGCTGTCGTGGCAAAGAACGCCGAAGCCTGCGCAACGGTCTGGACCTACCTCGAACACTTCATGGGCGACGGCCCGTTTGCGGTCGGCGCCGAACCGACTCTGGGCGACTGCGCACTGGGGCCGCACATGGTGATGTTCAAGGTGCTGGCATTCGATACCTTTGACAGCATTGCCGATCCGACGCAGGCGGGCGGCCGGTTGCAAAGCTGGTGGGAGGCGATGCAGGGCCATGAGGTTTGCCGGGGGTTGCTGGACGAGTACGCGGTGGCGTTCGAGGCGATGATGGCCTATTTCAGGAAGTGACGGAAAAGGGGTCAGACCCCCTTGGGGTCTGCCCCCTTTTCCTGGTTTTTAATTGGTGTCAGACACCAATTAAACGTG